>JAJRXW010000089.1 GCA_024276095.1 Gammaproteobacteria bacterium | reverse complement strand
CACGTCAAAAGGCAAAAGCGTCGGGAAAGCGTCAGGAAAGCGTCGGGAAAGCGTCGAGAATTATCCTGGAAACATGCCGGGAGAAAAGCTCTATCACAATCCCACAACTGGCTGAACTGATTGGTATTACCGAACGATCTGGTCAAAGAAACATTCAAAAATTACAGGCCGGAGGTATGCTCCGTCGGGTCGGTGGTCGTAAAGAAGGTCACTGGGAGGTGCTCGAATGACCAAAATCACCGAAGACGCCATCGAACAAACCACACTGGAATGGCTGGGGGATCTTGGCTACGAGATAGCTTACGGGCCGGATATATCGCCTGACGGCGATACCCTCACCCCGGCCCTCTCCCAGCGGGAGAGGGAGAGTTATGAGGATGTTGTGCTGATCGGCCGGCTGCGCTCGGCGCTGGAGCGCATCAATTCCACCTTGCCTGCCGATGCAATCGACGAAGCCGTCCGCAAAATTACCCGTTCTGAGAGTCCGTCCCTGATCGAGAACAACCGGGCATTTCAAAAGATGCTCACCGACGGCGTTGATATTTCATGGATGGGTGCTGACCTGTCTGCCGAACAGGCAGGCGGCGAGAAGCACGACAAGGCATGGCTGGTGGACATAAACAATCCCGACAACAATGACTGGCTGGCAGTAAACCAGTTTACCGTCAGAATCGAATCTGCTCTGCAGAAACTCCCCTCTACCTCTGGGAGAGGGGTTGGGGGTGAGGGTCGGGGCGGCACTCGACGCCCCGATGTTGTGCTGTTTGTGAATGGTTTGCCCCTGGCAGTGATTGAGCTGAAAAATGCGGCCGATGAGAAGGCTACTATTCGCCACGCCTACAATCAGCTTCAAACCTACAAAGAACAGATACCGTCGCTGTTCACTTACAACGAGCTGCTCATTATTTCCGATGGCATGCAGGCCCGCGCCGGGACATTGACCTCCGGATGGGATCGTTTCATGCCGTGGCGCACGATCAACGGAACCGATCTCTACCGCGAACCCGGCAATGAAAAACAGTCCGATGGTACAGTCCAGCCCGGCCTGGAGACCCTGCTCAAGGGAATGCTCGACCGTGGCCGGTTCCTGGATTACTGCCTCAATTTTATCACCTTCGAGCATGACGGTGGCGACAGCTCGTCCATCGCCAAGAAGGCGGCAGGGTATCACCAGTATCACGCCGTGAATAAAGCGGTCGAATGCACGCTTTCAGCCTGTGGAATCAAGGCTCCGGCAAATCTTCAATACGGACGATTTCTGGAAGCGGAAGCCGCCGATCCCTTTGCTGTTCATGAACCGAAAGCAGAATACGGAATCAAACGTCAGTTTGGCGACAAGCGTATCGGGGTAGTGTGGCATACCCAGGGCTCGGGCAAGAGTCTGTCGATGTTGTTTTTTGCCAGCAAGGTGATCAGGCATCCCTATATGAAAAATCCGACGGTGCTGGTGATCACCGACCGAAACGACCTGGACGATCAGCTTTTCGGCACCTTTTCCAATAACTGCGAACTCCTGCGCCAGACCCCGGTACAGGCAGGCGGCCGGGCGAATCTGAGAGAACTGCTGCAAGTTGCTTCCGGCGGTGTTGTCTTTACCACTATCCAGAAGTTCATGCCAGAGAACAAGGGCGACAGCTATCCATTGCTGTCTGAGCGGCGAAATATCGTCGTTATCGCCGACGAGGCCCATCGCAGCCAGTATGATTTCATCGACGGCTTTGCCCGGCACATGCACGACGCCTTGCCGAATGCTTCTTTTATTGGCTTCACCGGAACACCCATTGAAAGTGACGACAGGAGCACGCCCGCTGTTTTCGGTGACTACATCGATAAATACGACATACTCCGAGCGGTCGAGGATGGGGCTACGGTTCCGATCTACTACGAAAGCCGCCTGGCACGCATTGAATTAAACGAAGTCGAGAGACCCACCATCGATCCCGAGTTTGAGGAGATCACCGAAGGCGAGGAAGAAGAGAGCCGCAAACAACGGATGCGGAGCAAGTGGGCCTCCATAGAGGCCATGGTTGGAACCGGGAAGCGTATCGGTCTCGTGGCTGCCGACCTGGTGGATCATTTCGAGACGCGGCAAGAGGCGATGGACGGCAAAGCCCTGATCGTCTGCATGAGCCGCCGTATCTGCGTGGATATGTACAACGCCATCGTCAAACTGCGTCCGGATTGGCACAGCGACGACGACAGCAAAGGCCGGATCAAGATCGTCATGTCGGGGTCGGCCTCTGACGAATTAGCCTGGCAGCCCCATATTCGCACCAAAAAAGCTCGCGAGGCCATGGCCAAACGCTATAAAGACGCGAAGGACGAACTGAAACTGGTCATCGTCCGCGACATGTGGCTGACCGGTTTTGACTGCCCGAGTATGCACACGATGTACGTGGACAAGCCAATGGGCGGACACAACCTCATGCAGGCCATCGCCCGGGTGAACCGCGTATTCCACGATAAGCCGGGTGGCCGGGTAGTCGACTACCTCGGCCTGGCCGATGCCCTGAAACGGGCGCTTGCCAACTACACGGCGGGTGGCGGCAAGGGCAAGGCAACCATCGATCAGAACGAAGCCATCGCTGTTCTGCTGGAAAAATACGAAGTCGTCCGCGACATGTTCCACGGATTCGATTTCGCCCCCATCGTAGGGGCAGGCCCCTGTGCTTGCCCTCCGGCGCAGCGCATGACAGGCATTGCCCAGGCGATGGAATTCATCCTGGGGCTTGAAGACGGGAAAAGACGCTACCTCCAGGCCGTGACTGTTTTGTCCAGGGCATTTGCGCTCGCGGTCCCCCATGAAGAAGCTTTGGCAATTCGTGACGAGGTCGGGTTGTTTCAGGAAATCCGCGCGAGTCTCGTCAAGGCAACCGTTTCTGATTCCGAAAAGTCTCCCGAGGAAATGGAGACGGCGATTCGCCAGCTCGTATCACGTGCCGTGTCCTCAACCGAGGTGGTGGATATCTTCGCGGCGGCCGGTCTCAATAAACCGGACATTTCGATTCTTTCCGACGAATTCCTCGCGGAAGTGCAGCAACTGCCACAACGAAACCTCGCCCTTGAACTACTCAAGAAGCTGCTGGGCGACGAAATCAAAACGCGAATGCGGAAAAATGTGGTACAGGCACGCTCGTTCGCAGAGATGCTGGAAGAGGCTGTCAACAAGTACCAGAACCGCGCCATCGAGGCGGCGGAAGTCATAGAGGAACTTATAAAGCTTGCCAGAGAAATGCGGGAAGCACGGAAACGCGGTGAAAATCTGGGGCTCAACGACGACGAAATTGCCTTCTATGACGCCCTCGAAGTTAATGACAGCGCGGTCAGGCTTCTCGGTGACGACACTTTGAAGTTGATTGCGCAGGAGTTGGTGAATTCCGTTAAGCGGAGCGTATCCGTCGACTGGACAAAACGCGAAAACGCCCGTGCTCAAATCCGGGTCATGGTGAAACGAATCTTGCGAAAATACGGATATCCGCCGGATATGCAGGCCAAAGCGACAGAGCTGGTGCTGGAGCAGGCGACGGTGCTCTGCAGGGAGTGGAGTGAGGAATGACCAAGTCAAATATTCAAGATAAAGATAAAGCGGGTCCTGGGGACAGCTTATTTAATTGATGTGGAAAGCTGGGGTAAATTGTCAAAACTCTGAAATTTTTAAGAATGCCGAACGCGCCCGGGAAACCCTTTTTCGGCTATGGCGTTCTGATTTTCATGAAATTGCTTAAAAGGGCGAAGAACAGAAAACCTCATGACTGAAAAAAAGAAACAACTT
>JAJRXW010000088.1 GCA_024276095.1 Gammaproteobacteria bacterium | reverse complement strand
GGCCGGTCTGGTCTACCAGGAGTATTTTGGCGATCCTGCGGCCCTGGATGCAGCGACAGTGACCAAGCTGGTCAGAAATCTCGGCATGGTGGTTGTCATTCCGCTGATGGCCGTGCTGTATCACCGCAAATCGACGGAAGGTGCCGAAGCTCCGCCCTGGTGGTCGATGATTCCGTTGTTTATTATCGGTTTTGCGATGATGAGCCTGGTGCGAACCGTGGGCGATATGGGGGACAGCGCATTCGGGTTTTTGTCCGCCGATCAATGGCATGGCATCGTCGGTACCGTGAAAAAGGTCGCCGAGTGGTGTCTTGCGATTGCGATGGCCGCTGTGGGCCTGGGTACCAGCATCAAAAGCCTGATTAATATCGGCTTCAAGCCGCTCGGGGTTGGTCTGTTCTCCGCGGTGCTGGTCGGCGTGGTCAGCTTTTCTCTGATATCACTGTTGTACTGAGGGGGCATTACGGCGATGACTGCAAAAATGACAAACGGAAAAACCGAACGCGGCATCTGTGAACTCTACGCAGACGATCCGGATCGCGCCGATGCGCTGGTTTTCGGCCGCCGCGTAAACAAAGACCGCCGTGGTTTTCTGAAGCACTCCGGGCTGGCGGCGATGGCAACGGCGGTGGGTGCGGCGATCCCCTATCAGCGCTTCATGCCGGGGGGGCTGATTCCGGCTGCTCTTGCCGAAACTACGGAGCCTTTTGTCATCGCGGGGAAAGACGGTCTGACGGTACTGAACGACCGGCCGATCAATGCCGAGACACCTGCACATCTGCTCGATGATGACGTGACGCCGATTGAACGCCATTTTGTGCGCAATAACGGCATTCCGCCGGTGTCCGTGGATGTGGAGAACTGGACGCTGGAAATCGACGGGGAAGTCGACACACCGTTGCGCCTGACCATCGCCGAGCTCAAGGAGCGATTCGAGGTGGTCAGCCTGAAGCTGCAGATTGAATGCGGCGGTAACGGGCGTTCATCATTCAATCCTCCGGCGCGGGGAAACCAGTGGTCGGTCGGTGCTGTCGCCAATTCGGAGTGGACGGGCGTACGATATGCCGATGTGCTGCGCGCGGCGGGGATCAGGTCAAGCGCCATCTACACCGGGCAGTATGGTGCTGACATGCACCTGTCAGGTCAGCCTGACAAGAATGCCATATCGCGGGGTATGCCGATCGCAAAAGCGATGGACCCGCACAACCTGATTGCCTTTGAGATGAACGGCAGGCCGATTCATCCGTTGAATGGTGCACCCTTGCGCGTGGTTGCGCCGGGCTGGCCGGGGTCCTGTTCGCACAAATGGTTAAAGCGGATCTGGGTACGGGATGTGGTTCATGACGGGGCCAAGATGACCGGGACTTCCTATCGCGTGCCCAAATACCCGGTCGCACCAGGGCAGAAAGTGCCCAAGGAAGATTTCAGGATCATTGAGTCCATGCCGGTCAAATCCCTGATTACCTGGCCGCAGAGCGGGATCGAACTCGCACCGGGAACACGCAGGCTCGGTGTTCGGGGCCATGCCTGGGCCGGTGATCTCGCTGTAGGCAAGCTGGATGTTTCCATCGATTTTGGTGCGAGCTGGTCAGCGGCGAAGCTCGACCCGCCGCCCAACCGCTATTCCTGGCAGCGCTGGCAGGCGGAAATCGAATTTCCGATGGCCGGCTACTACGAGGTGTGGGCGAGAGCGACCGACGAGCAGGGCCGTCAGCAGCCTTTCGCCATTGCCTGGAACCCGAAGGGCTATCTGAATAATTCCCTGCACCGGATAGCACTGCAGATTCCTGCGTGAACCGGATTCTTTCGCTGCCGGTTGTCTTCGTCGCGATTGGCGGCGCCGCTGTCCATGCGGCTGATCTGCCGTGGGAGCAGTATCCGGAAGGCGAGGGGCGAACCCAGGCGTATTCGATCTGCTCTGCCTGTCATTCCTTCGAGCTGGTGGCACAACAGGGCATGAGTTTCGATCGATGGGATGAGACCCTGGAGTGGATGACCGACAAGCAGGGGATGGTCGAGCTGCCCGGGGAGCTGAGGTCCCTGATTCTTGCCTACCTGGCAGGCGCGTTCCCGCAGGAAGTGCCCCGGCATCCGGATGTTCCGGTTGGCTCCACGCTCGAGTCGTTGCCGGATTCCGAGGGGCGCAGTGAGACCTTTGCATTTTGTTCTGCCTGTCATTCCATGCGGCTGGTTGCCCAGCAGGGGCTGGACCGGGATGGATGGGAGGAAGTGCTTGACTGGATGACGGAAGAGCAGGGGATGGTCGAGCTGCCGGCGGAGATGCGGGAGCGGGTGCTGGTATATCTTTCTTCCGCGTTTCCGGTAGAACGGTAGCAGGCAGCCTCTGTGAATATTGCCGGGAATATTGCCGGGAATAT
>JAJRXW010000087.1 GCA_024276095.1 Gammaproteobacteria bacterium | reverse complement strand
CCTACAGCATGAGCAAGCATGCGATCGAAGCGTATTCCGATGCGCTGGCCATGGAGATGGAACGTTTCGATGTCAATGTCAGCGTAATCGAGCCCGGCAACTACAGATCGGAGATCAGCAGGAGTGCGCGCAATCGCCGCGGCGAACTGACCGATGAGCAAAAAGCCTAACCCTATGCCGACTATTACCGGCGCGGGACCGAAGGCTCGGCGGACAGAAGTCAGTACAAGAACCCGGACGAGGTGGCGATTGCCGCCATGCATGCCTTGTTTGACGAACAGCCCAGGCTTCGCTACATGGTGGTGCCAAACCGCGAGGAAGCCGGCTGGACTGTTGGCACCGCGATACGCAAAGTTGTGCAGCTCAACGAAGGGCAGGAACACGCGTTCAGCCGGGACGAACTGATTGAAATGCTCGATCAGGCGATGGGCGCCGGAGAAAACTAGATCTGCAGCGGTCGTCGGGCGAATCGGATGAGCGAGTTCACAGACTACCTGCAGGAGGCCTTTCGCGAGTTCGGCCCCATCGATACGCGGCGGATGTTTGGCGGCCACGGCGTTTATTTCGATGGGCTGATGATTGGCCTGGTGGCGGATGATACGCTGTATCTGAAAGCCGATATTGAGTCCGCACCGGTATTCAGGGAACATGAACTACCGCAATTTATGTATCCGAAGGGAAATAAAATGGTCGGTATGTCCTATTACCTCGCACCCGAGGAGGCTTTGGAGGATCCCTCGGAGATGCGGGAATGGGCACAGTTAGCCTACGACGCCGCGCTTCGGGTCAGACGATGAGCAGAGACCAGGCCGTTACCGCCTCCCGGCACGGGGCTTATGCCGCTTTTGTCTCCGCCGCGGTCACCACGGCCATGGTGCTGTTTGCCATGCTCCTGGGCACCGATGAAGGTGTCTTTGCAATGTTCAACGATCCGCTCATCCTGGCGGATATCGTACTGATCCTGGCGTGCGGCTTCGGGATGCTGAAACAGTCCAGAGCCGCTGCTGTCACAATCTTCGTCTACTTTGTTTATGCAAAAATATTTATCGGGCTGGAGACCCAATCGATAGCGGGTATCGGCGGCGGCCTGGTTTTTCTCTATTTTTTCGGCAGAGCCATACAGGGATCGTTTGCCTGTCACAGGATCGCAAAAGCCGAGGACCCGGGGTACAAAGCGGCGCCAAAATGGCTGCTCTGGATTGGAATACCGAGCGGCATCGTCGTGGTTATCCTTCTCTCCCTGGGCCTGATGACCATGACAGGTCTTGTCCCGTCGACCGAGGTGGTATCAGGCGGCGAACTGTACGACAGAGAGTACCGGCAACTGGTGAACGAAGGGATTATCAATGCAGGCGAAGTGGTAGAATATTTCTATTCCGACGGCGTGACATCGGTCCTGGAGGCCGGCAATATCCTGACACATCAGCGTGCGATCAGGTACTTTGCCGATGAAAACGGCGATCTCGTTATTTACGAACTGTATTTCGAGGACATCGCGTCGATCACGCTGCTGGAGCCCGGCAGTTTTTTTCAGGACAGTCTCTACGAAATTACCGGACACGATCCGGATGTGTGGTTCCGGATGGCGCTGTCAGCGGAAAACGAAGGCGACATAAAGTTCGCCGAAGCTTTAAGGGCAAAATTACAGAATCAGAAGCAGTACAATCAGGAAGATACCCTTTAACAAGGGCAATCCGGTTTTTTCATTTTTTCGGGGAGCTGAATGATGTTACGAAAACTACCTTTCACCAAATATATGATTGTCACAACCGCCTGCATCGGCCTGTCCGGCGCCGGTACAGGCCTGGTCTTCGCACACGAGGGCAGCATGCATGACGGCGATGTCGAAGTTCCTCAGCCCGTACTGGGCGCGCAGGAACGGGATGTCGTGGCTACACTGGAGCGTTATGCATCGGCGGTGCAGTCGCGGGATATTGGAGAAATTCAGAAATATGTCGTGGCCGACGACAGCTTCAGCAGCCTGGAAGGCGCCAACCTGGAAGACGGCGTTTATCTGGATCTGGGGTGGCAAAACTACAGCAAGCACCTGGCGGATGAACTGCCGATGCTAAAAGACTATCACTACACACTCAGCAACATACGTCCGTTCGTGCTTGGCGATCTGGCTTATGCCACGATGGACTGGGCAATGGTTTTTACGATCGAAAGCGATCAGTTCGAAGGCGGCAAACGCCGGCTGACAATGTCAGGCAAAGCCACTGTGGTCATGCAGAATCTGGACGACGAGTGGAAAATCCGGCACCGGCATACGATACGCGACACCACCTAGAACCGGAATCCGAGCCGGCATCGAAACAGCGGCGGATTCCGCCGCTATTTCTTTGGAATATACAGATCCGTCAAGGTACCTTCCCAGGCCTCGGCTGCAAAAGCGACCGTCTCCGACAAGGTGGGGTGCGGATGGATCGTCAGGCCGATATCCGTCGCATCGCAGCCCATTTCTATCGCCAGTGCCACCTCGGCAATCAGGTCCCCGGCATTCGGCCCGACAATGCCCGCGCCGATCACCCGGTCCGTGGCTTTGTCGAACAGCACCTTGGTCATCCCCTCGTCCCGGTTCAACGACAATGAGCGGCCGCTCGCCGCCCACGGGAACGCACCTTTGCCGTATTCGACGCCCCGGGCTTTGGCTTCGGTTTCTGTCAGGCCCACCCAGGCAATTTCCGGATCAGTATAGGCAACTGACGGAATGACACGCGCATCGAAGGCACGCTTGAGACCGGATGCAACTTCTGCTGCAACCTTGGCTTCATGTACCGCCTTGTGGGCGAGCATGGGCTGGCCGACGATATCGCCAATGGCGAATATATGCGGCACATTGGTGCGCATCTGCTTGTCCACCGCGATGAAACCGCGCTCATCGACCGCAACACCCGCCTGGTCGGCTGCGATCCGGTTGCCGTTCGGCGAGCGGCCGACGGCCACCAGTACCCGGCCATAGGTTTGCGGCTCCGGCGCACCGGGACCTTCGAAGGTAACTTCCAGCCCGTCGGCCCTGGCGGCAACCGCCACAACCCTGGTGCCCGTCATGATCTGTCGATAACGCTTTTTGATGCGCCGCTGCAACGGGCGCACCAGATCCGGGTCGCAGCCCGGCATCAGGCCCTTGGTCAACTCGACCACGGACACGCTGACGCCCAGCGCATCGTAGACGGTCGCCATTTCCAGCCCGATAATCCCGCCGCCAATGACCAGCATGCTGTCGGGCAGCCCGGCCAGTTCCAGTGCGCCGGTAGAATCGATCAGGCGCGGATCGTCGGGCATTCCCGGCAGGCTGACGGATTCCGAACCCGCCGCAATCACGCACTGCTCGAAAGCGATCACCTGCCGCGTATCGCCATCGACTACCTGCAGGTGATGCGGGGAGACAAAACTGCCGCTGCCCCGTACAAGCTTTACCTTTCGCTGTTTTGCCAGCCCCTCGAGCCCCCCGGTCAGACGGCCGACGACCTTTTCTTTCCAGCCACGCAATGCATCGCTATCGATTTCCGGCTTTCCGAAGCGGATGCCGCATTCCGCCATGGCCTCCGATTCCTCGATCACCTTGGCGGCATGCAGCAGCGCTTTGGATGGAATACACCCGACATTGAGACATACCCCGCCCAGTGTCGACCAGCGCTCGACCAGCGCCACCTGCATGCCGAGATCGGCGGCACGAAAAGCCGCTGTATAACCGCCGGGACCGGAACCGAGTACCAGCAACCCGGTTTCCTGATCGACCGGGCCATCGTAGTCACCGGCTGCGATCGCTGTTTTTTTCGGCTTTTCCTTCTCCGGCGGCGTATCGTCCCGGGTTTGCTCGTCTGCAGCGATCCGCGCAATCAACGTCCCTTCCGAGACTTTGTCGCCGACGGCAACCAGGACTTCCCCGACCGAACCGCCGACCGGCGCCGGCACTTCCATGGCCGCCTTGTCGCTTTCCAGCGTAATCAGCGGATCTTCCATCCCGACCCGGTCGCCGCTGGCCACATGTACTTCGATCACCTCGACATCGGTGAAATCACCGATATCTGGAACCTTTACATCGATTAACTCTGCCATGCGCCTGTCAGCTGTCGACCAGCGAATCCACATCGCCCAGGGTCCGGGCGAGGAAGGTCGTAAAACGAACGCCGGTGGCACCATCGACGACACGGTGATCGTACGAAAGCGACAGGGGCAGGATCAAACGCGGCACGAACTCCCCCTCCCGGTAGACCGGTTTGTAAGTGGAACGGGATACGCCGAGAATCGCAACTTCGGGCGCATTGATAATCGGCGTAAACGCAGTACCCCCGATGCCACCCAGGCTCGAAACGGTAAAAGTACCGCCGCGCATTTCTTCTGCAGTGAGTTTTCCTTCCCTCGCCTTCGCGCTGAGCTCCCCCAGTGCAGCCGCAATCTGGAACAGGTTTTTCTGATCGGCGTCGTGAATGACCGGCACCAGCAAACCCTGCGGCGTATCGGCGGCGAAACCGATATGGAAATACTTTTTATAGACCAGGCTTTTGCCGTCTTCAGACAGCGAAGTATTGAAAAGCGGAAACTCCTGCAACGCGATCACACAGGCCCTGACGATAAAAGCCAGCGGCGTGAGCTTGATATCCTGTTGCGCCGCCTCCCCCTTGAGCAACTGACGCCGCTCCTCAAGGGCGGTGATATCGGCTTCATCCTGCTGGGTCACATGCGGCAGGTTGACCCAGCTGGCGTGCAGCCTGGGGCCGGAAATTTTCTGCACGCGGGTCAGCGGCTTCGTTTCGATTGCACCGTACTTCGCAAAGTCGACCACGGGGACTGCCGGCAGCGCGGCTGCGCCCGGCACCGCAGACTGCCCGGTCAGAATCGCTTTGACAAACGCCTTGACGTCATCCTTGAGTACCCGCTGCTTCTTGCCGGTACCGTTGACCCGGCCCAGGTCAACACCCAGCTCCCGGGCAAACTTGCGTACAGACGGGCTGGCATGGGCTTTTGAGAAACCGGCCTCGTTGATCGGCGGCAGCGTTGCAGAAACCGGTTTCACCGCAGCCGGGGCCGGAGCGGAAAAAGCCGGCGCCTGCTTGCCGGGATCGGGGGCCGTGGAAACACCCGGTTCGGCGCCGGTACCTTCGGGCTTCGATGCCGTTTCGGCAGCAGGCCCGTCATCAGCTGCCTGGCTGTCGGCGTCCGCTTCCAGAACGAGTATCAGGTCACCCTCCGAGACCATCGCACCCACGGCAACCGACAGCTCTTTGACCGTCCCTGCAGCCGGAGCGGGCACCTCCATCGCTGCCTTCTCCGTCTCCAGAGTAATCAGCGGGTCTTCAATACTGACCGTATCCCCGACATTGACCAGTACTTCGACAATCTCGACTGCATCGAAATCGCCCAGGTCGGGTACACGCACTTCGAGTCGCTGTGTCATAGGCTGGTGACGCTCAACATTTGACCGGGTTCGGCTTGTCGACATCGATCTCCAGCGTGCCGATCGCCGTTTCTACTGTCTGCACATCGAGCACGCCATCGTCTGCCAGCCCCTTCAGCGCTGCCAGTACGATGTTCTTCCTGTCTACTTCGAAGAAATCCCGCAATGCAGTTCGTCCATCGCTGCGCCCGAACCCGTCCGTACCGAGCACTGTGTAAGTGCCGCGTATCCACGGCCGTATCTGCTCGGCGACGGTCCTCATGTAATCGGTCGCTGCGACGAACGGCCCTTCCCGGTCAGCAAAACATCTCGAGACATAAGGGATACGCGGCTTCTCGTTCGGATGCCGCATGTTCCACCGGTCGCAGTCCATTCCTTCCCGGTTGAGTTCGGTAAAACTGGTCACGCTCCAGACATCTGCGGGCACATCGAATTCCCGTTCCAGAATCTCGGCCGCCGCAATGACTTCCCGCAGGATTGCGCCCGACCCGAGCAGCTGCACCCTGACCATGCCGCGACCGCCGACCTGCAGCAGATACATGCCGCGCAGAATACCGTCCTCTACCCCTGAGGGCATGGCCGGTTGCACGTAGTTCTCGTTCATCGTGGTGATGTAATAGAAAACCTTTTCGTGCTCCTGAATCATTCGGCGCAGCCCGTCCTGGATGATCACCGCAAGTTCGTAGCCATAGGCCGGATCGTAAGCGATGCAGTTCGGGATCGTGGATGCCAGCAACAGGCTGTGGCCGTCCTGGTGCTGCAGGCCCTCGCCCGCGAGCGTGGTACGGCCCGCCGTACCGCCGATCAAAAAACCCCGCGCCTGCATATCGCCGGCGGCCCAGGCAAAATCTCCGATGCGCTGAAAACCGAACATGGAGTAGAACACATAGAACGGAATCATATTGACGTTGTGGTTGGCATAAGCGGTCGCCGCGGCGATCCACGAACAAAACGCCCCGCCCTCGTTGATTCCCTCTTCCAGGATCTGGCCGCTCTTGTCCTCACGGTAATACATCAGCTGCTCGGAATCCTGTGGCGTGTACAGCTGCCCGGCCGAAGAATAAATGCCGATTTGCCTGAACATGCCCTCCATGCCGAAGGTGCGCGCCTCGTCGGGAATGATCGGCACGATATTCCTGCCGATGGTCTTGTCGCGAACCAGCTTGGTGAGAATACGAACGAAAACCATGGTCGTGGAGGCCTCGCGATCGCCCGAGCCATCCAGCTGGGCCTGAAACGATTCCAGCCCCGGCACTTCCAGCGGTTCGATTTTTTCGTTGCGTACCGGCAAAAACCCGCCCAGCCGGGCGCGGTGTTCCTTCAGGTAGCGAATCTCTTCGCTGCTGTCATCCGGCTTGCAATACGGCACCTCGTCAAGATCGTCGTCCGGAACCGGGATATTGAACCGGTCCCGAAACGCCTTCAGGCTCTCCATATCAAGCTTCTTGGCCGAATGAGCGGTCATCTTGCCCTCGCCGGCTTCACCCATGCCGTAGCCCTTGACCGTCTTGGCCAGAATCACCGTCGGGCGGTCGGAGTGATTCACTGCGCGGTGGTAGGCCGCATAGACCTTGATCGCATCGTGACCGCCGCGGTTCAGCCGCCAGACTTCCTCGTCCGACATGTTGGCGACCATGGCTTCCAGCTCCGGGTATTTGCCGAAGAAATGCTCGCGCGTATAAGCACCGCCCATTGCCTTGAAATTCTGGTACTCGCCATCGACACACTCTTCCATCAGGCGCTGCAACAGGCCTTCACGATCCCTGGCTAGCAACGGATCCCAGCGTGAACCCCAGATGACCTTGATCACGTTCCATCCGGCGCCGGCAAAAGCCGCTTCGAGTTCCTGGATGATCTTGCCGTTGCCGCGCACCGGGCCGTCCAAGCGCTGCAGGTTGCAGTTGATCACAAACACCAGGTTATCCAGCCCCTCGCGCACCGGCATCGTGATCGCGCCCATGGACTCCGGTTCATCCATTTCGCCGTCACCGAGAAAACACCAGATCTTCCGGTCGCTGCGCGGGTGGATGCCGCGATCCTCCAGGTAGCGCAGGAAGCGGGCCTGGTACAGCCCCATCATCGGACCCAGCCCCATGGAGACGGTCGGAAACTGCCAGAACCCGGGCATCAGCCATGGATGGGGATAGGAGGACAGGCCGCCCCCGCCCACTTCGCGCCTGAAACGATTGAGATGATCTTCGGTCAGCCGGCCTTCGAGGTACGCCCGCGCGTAGATCCCCGGAGCCGAGTGTCCCTGGAAATAGACCAGGTCGCCGCCGTGGTTTTTACCCGGCGCGCGCCAGAAATGGTTGAACCCGACCTCGTACAGGGTTGCAGACGAGGCGTAACTGGCAATATGGCCACCGTATTCGGAGCTTTCCCGGTTGGCATGTACCACCATCGCCATGGCATTCCACCGTATGTAGGCTTCGATGCGGCGCTCGATGGCCCGGTCGCCCGGGTACTGCGGCTGTTGTCCCGGCGAAATCGTGTTCAGATAGGCGGTATTCGGGCTGTAGGGCAGATAGGCACCGGAGCGCCGGGCGTGATCGATCATGCGATTCAACAGGAAATGCGCACGCTCGGGCCCATACGCCTGCAACACGGAGTCTATGGACTCAAGCCACTCCTGAGTTTCCTGAGGATCCAGATCGTCAAACTGATTAAGGTCGTTCACTGATATATGGCTGAATGCCAGTAGAAACGACGGTATGATCAGGGTTTCCCGATTTCACGTCAAGACGAACCCCGCGCCATATAATTGGCATCCATAATCAACCCAAACAATTAAAGTGGGAGCACTATGCCTGAACTCTTGCCTCCAAACCTGACATTCAGGGTCGTCCAGTCGCCACAGGCGGTCCGCAATGCAACCCTGGCCAGGCTGGATCACCTGCTGGTCGTATGCCCCGCAAAGATCTCTGCGGCCACCTGGAAGCAGATACCGCAGTCCCGGCTGCTTCAGGCGCGGGCCCGCAGGCTGGGGCCGGACGGGAAAGACAAGCTCATTCACGGCTGGCTCGACAAAACGGCGGCCACCGGCATCACGCTGGCCCGGCTGCCGGCCGACGATGATTCTTCAGGCGGCTACTTTTCGCTGCTGAACCTGGCCGGAAAACTTGCAGCGGATGCACTGGAAAACAATCCGAAAACCCTGGGGCTGATGGTGGTCGGTCCTGGTGACGAGGATACCGATCGCATGATTCGCGCAATCGTACTCGCCATTGGCGCACACGATTTCACGCTGCCGCAGTTCCACTGCAAGAAAAAACCCGCACCCGTCACACGCACGCTGCGTATCCTGGGCCTGGGCCGCCGGCTCGAACTCGGCCGGGCGCTGATCGAGTGCGAGGCACTGAACCTCGCCCGGTGGCTCAGTGCCATGCCACCCAACAAGCTGACCGCACAGACCTATCGCACTGCGATCAAGACACTGGCTGACACCCATGGCTGGGCACTGCGATTTCTGGATGAGCCGGCACTCAAACGGCTGGGCGCCGGTGCATTTCTCGCCGTCGCCCAAGGCAACAGCCGGTCCGGCGCAGGCATTGTTCATCTGAAATACCGCCCCGCCGGAAGCCGGAAACAGCCTGCCCTGGCGCTGGTGGGCAAGGGCATCCTGTTCGACACCGGCGGTGTCAACCTGAAACCCTTCAAGTACATG
>JAJRXW010000086.1 GCA_024276095.1 Gammaproteobacteria bacterium | reverse complement strand
CAAGAGCATCGAGGCCAGCCTGGGCCGCAGCAAGCACCAGGCACAGGTGACACTGGAGTCGATCGGCGAAGGTGTCATTACAACCGATACTCATGGGCTCATTGACTACATGAATCTTGCTGCGGAGAAGTTGACCGGTGTGGCGCGTGATCACGCGGTGGGCAAAACGCTTGGGGAAATAGTCAACCT
The DNA here is from genome assembly GCA_024276095.1 of Gammaproteobacteria bacterium. GTDB lineage: Bacteria > Pseudomonadota > Gammaproteobacteria > Steroidobacterales > JAJRUG01. The sequence continues at coordinate 6,209 of JAJRXW010000086.1, read as the reverse complement.
GGTCGACGAAACCGACCGGCGCCATCTGGGCGATCCGGTGGCGCGCTGTTTGATGGACCGTCGCCAGATCAGCATGGGCCGCAGGGCGGTGATGATCTCTTCGAACGGCAATGAGGAGTTGTCGATCGAACTCACCGCTTCCCCGATCAAGGGCCCGGGTGCGGAGTTGGCCGGTGCGGTGGTCATCATGCACGACGTCACCGAGATGCGTGGCCTGACCAGGCAAATGAGTTACCAGGCAGCACACGATCCATTGACCGGTTTGATCAACCGCAGGGAATTTGAGCGCAGGCTGGAACAAACTCTTGGCGCGGTTCACAAGGCGGAGGCCAATCACGTGCTGTGTTACCTGGACCTGGATCGCTTCAAGGCCGTGAACGACAGTTGCGGGCATGCCGCCGGCGACAATATGCTGCGCGAAGTGGCCGTCCTGATCAAAGACCAGGTCCGGGACTCAGACTTTGTAGCACGGCTGGGCGGCGATGAATTCGGTCTGCTGCTGTTTGGTTGTCCGCTGAAAAAGGCCCGGCAGATCGCAGACGATATTTGTACGGCCGTCCGGGACTACCGGTTCGTCTGGCAGGACAGGATATTTACCATCGGTGTGAGTATCGGTCTGGTCGAGATGGGTCGCGAAGCCGGTACGATGAAGGAACTGCTCGCCGCTGCGGATTCTGCCTGCTACGTTGCCAAGCAGCAGGGTCGCGGACAGGTGCACGTTTACTCGGCCAAGGATGAAGCATCGGCGCGGCAGCGGGGCGAAATTCACTGGCTGCATCTGCTGCAGGCGGCGCTGAAGGAAGACCGTTTCGAGATTCATACCCAGTCGATTCTCTCGGTTGCCGGCAGGGTGGAGCAGGGCCCCGCGGTCGAGGTATTGCTGCGCATGATCGGCGACGATGGCAAGCAGATTTTGCCCAGCCAGTTTATTCAGGCCGCAGAGCGCTACCAGCTCATGGTCAATGTGGATCGATGGGTGGTGCGCTCGACACTGGGGGCATTGGGACAGGGGGCCATCAGGTTGCCGGATGACCGAAGCTGCAGTATCAATTTGTCAGGTCAGACGCTCAGCGAAGAATCTTTTCTGGAGTTCGTTGTCGATTGCCTGGATCACAGCCAGGTCGATCCGTCACAAATCTGTTTTGAGGTCAGGGAAGTTGCGGTCATGTCCAACCTGGAGCAGGCGCGCCGGTTTGTCGATGTGCTGCATGGCATGGGCTGTCAGTTTGGCCTGGACAATTTTGGCAGCGGCGTCGGTTCTCTCGCGCGCCTGAAGGATCTGTCCATCGACTACCTGAAAATTGACGGTGCCTATACCCACGATCTGGATGGAGACACGCTGAACCGGCAGGTTGTTGTCGCCATCACGAAAATGGCAAAAACAGTGGGTTTCAGGGTCATTGCGGAGCAGGTTGAAGAACAGGGCGATTTCGATGCGCTGCGCGATATCGGTGTCGATTTCATCCAGGGATACTTCGTCAATCGTCCATGTCGTCTTGGTGAGGTCGGTGGATCGGGTGTGCTGCATTAAAAAAGGCCCACCAGGTGGGCCTTTCTGATTGCTGTGGAAACGTACCGGACTACAGCAGCGGTACCATCAGCAATGCCACGATGTTGATGATCTTGATCAACGGGTTGATTGCCGGACCGGCGGTGTCCTTGTAGGGGTCGCCTACGGTGTCACCGGTCACCGCAGCCTTGTGCGCTTCCGATCCTTTACCGCCCACGTTGCCGTCCTCAATATACTTTTTCGCATTGTCCCATGCGCCACCGCCTGTGGTCATCGAAATCGCCAGGAAGATCCCGGTGATAATGGTGCCGATAAGCAGACCGCCCAGTGCGCGAATCGCCTCGTCCGGGCCCATCAGGGTGCGAATGACGACAACCAGCACAATCGGAACCAGTACCGGCAGCAGTGAAGGGATGATCATTTCCTTGATGGCCGATTTGGTCAGCAAATCGACGGCACGGGAATAGTCGGGCTTGGTGGTGCCCTCCATGATGCCGGAGATTTCGCGGAACTGGCGGCGAACTTCCTCGACTACCGATCCTGCGGCCCGGCCAACGGCCTCCATTGCCAGTGCGCCAAACAGGTACGGCACCATGCCGCCGATGAACAGGCCGATAATAACGGCCGGATCCGACAGCGAGAAGTACTGCGCCCTGCCTGCGGCAGCGAGGTTATTCGTGTAGTCGGCGAACAGCACCAGCGCAGCCAGGCCGGCGGAACCGATCGCATAACCCTTGGTTACGGCCTTGGTGGTATTGCCCACGGCATCAAGGGGGTCGGTAATGCCGCGAATTTCTGCGGGCAGTTCTGCCATCTCGGCAATGCCGCCGGCGTTGTCGGTAATCGGCCCGAATGCATCCAGGGCCACAATCATGCCGGTCATCGACAGCATGGAAGTCGCGGCGATCGCAATGCCGTAAAGACCGGCGAGCTCGTAGGCGCCATAGATGCTCAGGCACACAGAGATCACGGGCCATGCGGTTGCTTTCATGGAAACACCCAGCCCGGCGATGATGTTGGTGGCGTGGCCGGTGGATGAAGCATTGGCGACTTTCTGTACCGGGCTGAACTCGGTGCCGGTGTAATACTCGGTAATGAACACCAGTGCTGCGGTCAGGGCAAGGCCAATAACGGCAGAACCCCACAGCCCCATGGTGCTGATTCCTTCAACCTCGCTCATGGTTATATCGGTGACAAACCAGAATGCGATTGCGGCCAGAAGGCCTGATACGATGACCCCCTTGTACAGGGCACCCATGATTTTGCCGCCTTCCGAGGTCTTGACAAAAAAGGTGCCGACGATTGATGCGATGATCGAAACAGCACCGAGTACCAGCGGGTAGAGTACGCCGGCGTTACCGTCGAGCAGCAGGCTGCCCAGCAGCATGGTGGCAACAATGGTGACTGCATAGGTTTCGAACAGATCGGCTGCCATGCCCGCACAGTCGCCGACATTATCGCCGACATTGTCGGCAATAACTGCGGGGTTGCGGGGATCGTCCTCCGGAATGCCTGCTTCGACCTTGCCGACGAGGTCGGCGCCCACATCGGCGCCCTTGGTGAAAATACCGCCGCCGAGCCGGGCGAAAATGGATATCAGGGAGCCGCCAAACGCGAAGCCTACCAGTGCATGCAACGCATCCTCGGAGGGAGTCCCCATGGCAGTAAGTATCGCGTAGTAGCCGGCAACGCCCAGCAGCGCCAGGCCAACCACCAGCATGCCGGTGATCGCAGCGCCTCTGTACGCGACCTGAAGAGCAGCATTAATTCCTGAATGGGCAGCCTGGGCCGTGCGTACGTTGGCACGAACGGAGATATGCATGCCCAGAAAACCCGTCATGCCGGACAACAGGGCGCCCAGCGCAAATCCGATACCGGTCTTGATGCCGAGTGTGGCGAGCAGAATGACGCACAGGACGATGCCGACGACGCTGATTGCCATGTACTGGCGCTTCAGATAAGCCATGGCCCCTTCCTGGATGGCGCCTGCGATTTCCTGCATGCGTTGGTTGCCGGCAGATTGTTTCATAACCCATCGGGCAGACAATGCGCCGTAGATGACAGCCAGCAGTGATGCGCCAATGGCCAGCCAAAGTGCTGTATTGGTTGACATGAGTTGTTCCCCTTAACCCGTGTTGTGGTTGGACAGTTTTCCTGATTCGACCGGTTGATCAGCTCCAGCGCCGCTTTTTCTGCCGGTCCGGAAGGTAAAAAAGCGCGCTATGATAGCACGAATTTTGTTTTTAGCTTTTTCCTGACCATTACCCGTTTCAATGTGACGTAATCCGGCAGGCCATTCCGGTAGGGCGGGTAGTCCTCGCCCTGGATCAGGGGCTCCAGGTAGCGTCGCCCGGCCGCGGTAATGCCGAAGCCGTCTTTGGTGATGTATCGCCGGGGCATCATCTTTTCCCTGTTGGCCACACGGCCCAGCGAAGTCGAGCCTATGGACCATTTGTAGGGCCGGTCCGAGGTCCTGACAATGACGGGCATGACGGCGTTTTTCCCGGCCAGTGCCAGCTCCACGGCTGCTTTGCCCACAGCGTAAGCCTGCCTGACATCGGTTGCCGAGGCGAGATGGCGGGCCGCGCGCTGCAGATAGTCGGCGATGGCGTAATGGAATTTGAAGCCCAGCTTGTCGCGCACCATGTTTGCGATCACCGTGGCGGCGCCGCCCAGCTGCTTGTGGCCAAAAGCGTCTACCAGGCCGGTATCGGCGAGAAACTGCCCGTTCCGGTAGCGGGCGCCTTCGCTGACCACCACCACACAGTAGCCGTAGTCCTTTACGCAGCACCGGACCCGGGCCAGAAACCGCTGGCGGTTAAACGGGATCTCCGGGAACAGGATGATATGCGGGGCATCTTCCGGCCGGCTGCCTGCCAGACCGCCCGCAGCTGCAATCCACCCGGCGTGACGACCCATGACCTCGAGAATGAATACCTTGGTGGAGGTCTCGGCCATCGAAATCACATCTTTCGCGGCTTCCTGTGTCGATATTGCGATGTATTTGGCGACCGAACCGAATCCCGGGCAGGTATCGGTGATCGGCAGGTCGTTGTCGACGGTTTTCGGGACACCGATGCAGGTGATTGGATAGCCCAGTCGCTTGCCGATCCGGGACAGCTTGTGCGCGGTATCCATTGAGTCACCGCCACCGTTATAGAAGAAATAGCCGATATTGTGGGCTTTGCAGACCTCGATAATGCGCTCGTATTCGGTGCGATTCTCTTCCAGGCTTTTGAGTTTGTAGCGGGCCGACCCGAAGGCCCCGCCGGGCGTATGGCGCAGGCCCGCAATGGTGCGTGCGGATTCTCTGCTGGTATCGATCAGGTCCTCGGTGAGTACCCCGACGATACCGTTGTCACCGGCATAAACCTTGCCGATGCGGTCCCGGTGCTGCCTGGCGGTTTCGATCACGCCGCAGGCGCTGGCATTGATGACTGATGTGACGCCGCCGGACTGGGCGTAGAGGGCGTTCCTCTTCGGCATGGTTCGGGTTTCCTCCAGATTAACGTTGCGGGTAGATTTGAGCCGTGGCGAAACATACCATATTGGCTTTGGTGAAATGACCAGGTCAACCAGGGGAAAGCGGATCGATGAGGATTGTGTTTTTAGGAGCCCCGGGTTCGGGCAAGGGGACACAGGCACAGCGGTTGATGGCCGAGCACGGGCTGGTGCAGGTTTCTACCGGTGATTTACTGCGTACGGCTGTCGCGGCGGGCACGGATCTCGGTTTGCGGGCAAAAGCGGCCATGGATGCGGGCGACCTGGTATCGGATGAGATCGTGCTGGGCATGATTCGCCATCGGTTGCAGCAGGACGACACCCGCGCGGGGTTTATCCTCGATGGATTTCCCCGCAACCTGACCCAGGCGAGAGCGCTGGAAGACGTGCTGGCGGATATTTCTCAGCCACTGGATACCGTGATCCTGCTGGATGTGGATCTGGATATTCTGATGAAGCGCCTGACGGGTCGGCGCACCTGCTCGCTGACCGGAAAATTGCTGAATGTCTATTTTTCTCCGCAAGAAGAAATCGATGCCTGCCTGGAGGCGGGCGGGGAGCTGATTCAGCGGGCGGACGATAACGAAGAAACCATTGGCAATCGGCTGAAGGTATACCGGGAACTGACGGAACCCCTGATTGATTATTATCGCGATACGGGGTTGTTGCAGACGATCGATGGCAGTGGGGACATCGAGGTCGTGTATGAGAACCTGGTGAATGCTGTCGGACTGGGGGGTAATCGGGAATAGGAGCGCAGTGGCCTTTACTCAGGCCGGGAGACCGGGGAGCGCTCACTGAGACAGCGGGGTGGGGACGCTCGTTCCGGGACTATGTCCCGCATGGACGCGGGACGCAAGCCCCCATGGACGGGTTCACGGCGGGTCCCGGAACGAGCGTCCCCACCCCGCTGTCTCAGTGAGCGCTCCCCGGTCTCCCGGCCTGAGTAAAGGCCACTGCGCTCCTGTTCCCGATTGGTGCCATCTTCAAAGAGCGCGTAACAGCTTTTCTCCGATGATTTCCTTTCGCCAGCCGTTGAGTGTGCGGGTGTCGTGGTCGCCGCGGAAAATGGCGGTAAGTTCTTTTTTGCTGGCGAGGACTTCGGGCATGATGCCGAGATCCTTCGCTGTGGCCTGCACGATTTCCGACATGCGTTTTACTGCGGCTTTTTCCTCGGCAGATGGCCTGTCCTGCTGGT
>JAJRXW010000085.1 GCA_024276095.1 Gammaproteobacteria bacterium | reverse complement strand
GTGATCGGCAATGTGCATCTGGTCACCAAAACCGGCGGAAAAAGCGATTACCAGCAGCCTGGAAAAGGGTGAGCGCGCCGGAGGTATTCGGTCTTGTTCTGGCCGGCGGGCACAGTCGCCGGTTCGGTCGTGACAAGGCGGTCGTCAGCGTAGCGGGAGAGGTCCTGCTGGATCGGACGGTGCGCCTGCTGGAACAGTGTTTGTCCCGTGTATATGTTTCCGCCCGGGCAGAGCAGAAAAACGAACCGTACAGAAACCGCCATGCACTGATCCTGGATCGCTACACGGGTCTCGGTCCGGCATCCGGTATTCTGTCCGCACACGCGGAATATCCGCAGGCCGCCTGGCTGGTGGTTGCCTGTGACCTGCCGCAGCTCGATCGCCAGACCGTCGATACACTCCTGCAGGCACGCACTGCCGGCTGCCCCGCTGTTGCATATAAAAGCGTTGCAGACGGGTTGCCCGAACCGTTGTGTGCCCTGTACGAACCCGGTACCCTTGCGCGGTTCCGGGAGCGGATCGAACAGGGCGCCAAACCCGGTGCGCGCGGATTGCTGATGGATATCGATGCCAGGCTGGTCGATCTGCAAACGAAGAATGCTTTGCACAATATGAATACGCCCGGGGAACTCCCCTAGCCGGGATCAGCCCGGGCCGGGTCTCATCAGAGCGACTGCTCAACAGGACTGATAATGACGAAACAAGTACACCCCCGGCCGAGTCAACAGGAAGCCGAAGACGCAGTACGCGTTCTTTTGCGCTGGATCGGAGAGGATGCGGACCGTGCCGGTTTGCGCCGCACCCCGGCACGCGTCGTGAGCGCCTACAAGGACTGGTTTGTCGGCTATGACACCGATCCTGTCGCTTTGCTGGGCAGTTCCTTCCAGCAGGTCGATCGCTATGACGAAGTTGTCGTGCTCAGGGATATCGATTTTGAATCGCACTGTGAGCACCATATGGCGCCGATGCTCGGGCGTGTCCACCTGGCTTATTTGCCGAACAGGAAACTGGCCGGCATCAGCAAGCTGGTGCGTGTCGTCGATGCCTATGCGAAACGGCTGCAGGTTCAGGAGCGATTTACCTCGGAGATTGCGCATTGCATCGCGGAAGCACTCGACCCTAAAGGTGTCGCCGTTGTCGTTCAGGCACAGCACGAATGCCTGACGACCCGGGGAGTGCATAAAACCGCGGTAAAAATGGTGACCAGCTAAATGCTCGGGGCTTTTCGCGACGATGACAGGGTTCGCAGCCAGTTTCTCAACAGCATTAACGTTCCCTCGGTCTGAAGCACGGGTCGGCCGTCTGGACGGGTGTGCCCGAGGCCGCGGGGAGGCGGAGCGGGCCGCTTGTTCCGGGACTGTGTCCCGCATGGACGCGGGACGCAAGCCCCCATGGACGGGTTCACGGCGGGTCCCGGAACAAGCGGCCCGCCCCGCCTCCCCGCGGCCTCGGGCACACCCGTCCAGACGGCTAGCTACGCGGTTTTCTTCGTCGCTGCGAAATCAGGTGCGTTACCTGCGGCAGGCTGGTACCGCGGTGGAAGGCCAGCGCAGCATCCATGGCCCGTCGATCGTCCCGGGTGATCCTGTAGAGCTGGCGCAGGTGCGCAAGCCAGGAATCATCGAGATAGGTTTCGACAAAGCGGGTTTTATCGCTGGTATCCTGGTAAATGCCCCAGGTGATCGAACCATTGCGCAAGCGTACTTTGCGCAGCTCCTGCATTGCATCGAGAAAGCTCTCGACATCGTCCGGATCGATGATGTATTCGATATTGATCAGCACAGAGCCGTGCTGGTTGTCGGCAGGCATCGCAAGCCCGGGGACCGTAGTCGGTTCGTCCGGCGAGGGGTCCGCACCTGCATAGCGCTCCAGTCGCAGTCGCAGTGTGAGCAGGATGCCGATCGCGCCGGCAGTTGCCGCGGTCAACAGCGCAACCTGAATGGAAGTAACCGCGGCGATTTTTCCCCAGGTGACCGTACCCAGTGCCATGATTCCCATGAAGGTCGTCATGAATACCGCCAGCCCCCGTGCGCGTACCCAGCGCGGCAGGCTCAACTGGGCCGAAACCTGCAAAGTGGATTGCGCGGCAATCCATGAAGCGCCCAGGAGTCCCATGATGACCGCAAGTTGGCGAACATCCCGGACGGATGCGAGTAACGCGGTGGCCAGCACGACGCCGGTAGTTCCGACCGCGATAATCGTATCCGCCGAAAAGCGTTGCCGGATTCTTGCCAGCCCGAGCCCGGTAATGACGGCGCCGATGCCCACGCATCCAAGCAACAACCCGTAGGTGTCCGGCCCTGACTGAAGTTCCTTGCGAACGATCAGGGGCAGGAAGGCCAGTGGCGCACTCATGGCGGCAAACAGGGCCATGCCGCGCAGGATGATGGCGTGCAGGGAGGAAGCCTGGCGGAAATATCTCAAGCCGCTGCGCATCGATCCGACGAAGCGCTCATTCGGAAGATGACTGGCAGGCTGGCGGTTTTTCCAGCGATAGATCACGATGATGACCGCGGTAAAACTGGCCGCATTGAACAGAAAAACGATGCCCGGTCCGGTCGCAGCCACCAATAGTCCGGCCAGCGCCGGTCCGGCTGCGCGGGTGACATTAAACGCAATCGAATTCAGCGTAATGGCCGCCGCGAGCTCGTTTTTGGGTACCAGGTCGGGCGTCAGGGAGGCGAATGCCGGCATCATCATCGAAGTTCCCATGCCCATCGAGAAGCTGAACATCAGCAGAACGCTCGTAGTGGTCATCTGCGCCAGGGTGAGTACGCCCAGTATTCCGGCCGTTGCGATCAGCCAGATCTGGGTGCCGATCAGGTAGATTCTTCGATCGGTAATATCCGCCAGCGCTCCTGCAGGCATCGTCAGGAGGAATAACGGCAGGGTTGCCGCCGCCTGTACCAGCGAGACCATGAACGGGTCCGATGTCAGCGTGGCCATCAGCCATCCTGCGCCGACGTCATGCATCCACGAGCCCAGGCTGGAGACGATCATGGCGATCCACAGGGCACGAAAAACCGGCCGGCGGAGCGGAACCAGCGCTGCACTGTGTTCAGGTATGGATGAATCCGGAGAGGTCACGAGGGGCTGATTTCGAAGCGGGGTCCAATGTCTGCGATCCGGTTATCATACGGATTGTTGACCGGTCGGTGTTCCCTGATTGTGAGATTGCCCCTGCGCACGGCCCAAATGATGCCTATAATGGTGCTGGAGTTAACTGGACGGATCACCAGAATCAGTCATGCTTGTAGTTGGCAGTATCGAAGAGGGCCGGGCCCTCGAAGGGCAGGAGATCGGCGTTTCCGAGTGGCGGCTGCTGGATCAGAAAAGGCTCAATCTGTTCGCCGATGCGACGGATGATCATCAATGGATTCATGTTGATGAGGAACGTGCCCGGGCGGAAATGCCGACCGGGTCGACTATTGCACACGGGTATCTCCTGATTTCCCTGCTGCCATCGCTCATTGAGGATATCATTCGATTTGAAAATCTCGAAAGGGTCATCAACTATGGTTTGAACAAGGTGCGGTTCAAGAACATGGTGCCGGTCGGCAGCCGGGTGCGGCTGCGGTGCGTGGTCAAGTCGGCGCGAAAACGCGCCGGTGCCCTGCAGGCAATTCTTGAAAACACCATCGAGATCGAAGGGCAGGACAAACCGGCCTGCGTTGCCCAGACCCTGGCCATGTATTTTTTCAAAGACAACAAGCCGGCTTGACGCCGCGCAAACACGCTCCCGAATTTTCCGCTACAGCCTGTCAGTCAGACCGGAGCGCAGCCTGTTGTTCGATCCAGTCGTTGACCCGTGTTTCCAGTATGTCCAGCGGGATCGCGCCGCCTCCCAGTACCAGGTCATGGAATGCGCGCACATCGAAATCGTCTCCGAGCGACTGCTCTGCCCGGGCACGCAGGCGCTTGATGGTCAGTTCACCGATTTTATAGGCCAGCGCCTGGCCCGGCCATGAGATATAGCGGTCAATCTCGTTGATGATATCGAGTTCGGTTTTTGCCGCGTTCTCCTTGAAGAAATCGATGGCCTCATCCCTGGTCCACCGCTTGGCATGGATGCCGGTATCGACAACCAGCCGTACGGCACGCCACATTTCATAAGTCAGCTGGCCGAATTTTGAATAGGGGTCCTGGTAAAGACCCAGTTCACCACCCAGGCTTTCCGAGTACAGCCCCCAGCCTTCGATAAATGCAGTGAATCCCGAATAGCGCCGGAATTTCGGCACGTCTTCGAGTTCCAGCGCCAGGGCGATCTGCAGGTGATGTCCCGGCACGGCCTCATGCACGGTGAGGACTTCGATTTCGTATTTCGGGCGCACCTCCGGCTGGTACAGGTTGACGTAGTAGTAACCTGCCCGGCTGCCATCCGCAGCGGGACCGCTGTAGTAAGCGGTTGTCGTGTCCGGTGCAATGCCTTCGGGTACCGGCCGGACACCATAGGGCATGCGCGGCAGCTTTCCGAACAGGTTGACGATGGCCGGATCGATCCGCTTGCTGGTAGCGCGATAAGCGGCAAGCAGGTCCTCGGGATTGTCGAAGTAGAACTGCGGGTCGGTTCGCAGGAATACCAGGAAGTCCTGGAAACTGCCGTCGAAACCCAGCTGCTCGATGATGGCCTCCATCTCGGTGCGTATCCGCCTGACTTCGCCAAGCCCCAAGGCATGAATTTCCTCGGCGCTCATGTCCGTGGTCGTGAATTCACTGACACGCTGTGCATAGAAAGCCTCCCCGTCGGGGAGATCCCAGGCACCCACCGTTTCCCTGCAGGCCGGCAGATAGACATCGCGAAAGAACTCATACAGCCGTTGATATGCGGGGATGACCTGGCGGGCGATGTGGTCCCGGGCCGTCCGGACCAGGTCCTCCCTGACATCCGGGTCAATGCGATCGGGTATCCGGCGGAACGGTTTGAAAAAAGGGCTGTCCGCCGGATCAGCGACCAGCTGCGCCCGGATCTGATTCGGAATACGCTCCATGATGATGCGCGGCGGGACCCAGCCTGTCCGGATTCCCTCGCGCATCAGTTCGATATGCTGGTCGACATAATCGCCGAGCCTGGAAAGCCGCTTGTTCCAGTCGCGAAAGTCCTCGACACGAACGAAGCGCAACTGCTCGAGCAGTTCATCCGCAGTCTGGATGCCTCCGCGCTGGCTCATCGGCATCAGGTAGTTGCGAAAGGCGAAGGCCTCAATCCGCCGGGTGTACTTTCTGCGAAACAACTCGTAATTCAGTTGATCGGCGGCAGACAGCGAAGCGGGATCGATACTGCCCAGACGCTGCAGAAAGTCGATATTGTGCTGATTCCTGGCCTGGATCGCATCCAGGCTTTTATCCGGCCAGAGGTCGTTGTAACGCTTGTCACCCAGCATCGATGCCCAGGTAGGACTGTCGCGCAAACCCTGTTCGGAGGCATCGTCGAACAACCTGTAAAGCGATTCGGTGGCAGCCGATACGTCATCGTTGCCGAGTGCGGGCATCGATGCGGTCAATGCGAGCATCAAGATTGCGAGAGATTTCATAAGCGCTATTGTTCCTGGCGTGGGGTTGTTTGAAGAAGGTCCAGAATTTCCCTGTGTACTTCCGGGCTGGCTGCTACCAGCATGTCAGCGGTGCTTTCCGGGTCGAACCGGTCGAACACCGGCAAAGGCTGTCCATCGAGGCATGATACCCGCCCACCGGCGGCAGCAACAATATAGGCGGTGGCTCCCCAGTCGAGAAAATCACCGCGCCGGCATGCGAACGCGTCCAGTCTGCCGGTAAACAGGTCGTTGAGGTTGTCGAGACACCGGTCAGGATCGTAGTCTGTGACGATATCGAAGGCATCAAACCGGGACCGCAGCTGCTGTTTGACCTCCGGCGCCTGGTAGGTCAGGCAAACGCGGCTGCCCGGCACGGTTGCCAGTGGCTGCATTGCCTCAATCCGCCGGCAGCCGGAGGAGCCGGTCAACGCGCCGAACCCGTTGACGGCGAGATAGAAGACTGCCCGGGCAGGCATATAACTGACCGCTGCGATCAGCCTGCCGCGATGCGCAATGCTCAGTACGATATCCCACCCCGCCATCTGGTTCTTGTAGAGAAAAGTGCCGTTTACCGGATCGAGACTGATCAGAACGGGCGCATCCCGGTCGAAATACCGGTCGTTGAGCGATCGGGCCTGCTCTTCGCCGAAGAAAGCCACTTCCGGATAGCGGGCCAGTACGGCGACCTCGATAAAATTCTGAATGGACAGGTCGGCATCGGTTACCGCCTGCGTCCACGGGTTGTCGCCGGGCTTTTGTTCCGGCCCGCTGATCCGTGACTGAATGGCGAGCGCATAGTTACCGGCAGTGACTAGGACGGGGAGCAGGTACTCCACCATTTCCTTGACGGGGGGACTGTCGGACATGCGCTGTTGTCAGCGCGCCAGCAAGCTGTCCAGCTGGTCGCGAAATGCCCGGATCCGGTGCGCATTGGCGCCGACATCGCTCATGCCAACACGGGATTTGGAGCGAATATCGACACGCGTGATGTCATCGGCACCGGCTATCCGGATCACGACATCGTCCTTGAAGCCAAACCAGAATGTCGTGTCGGTGGCTTCTATCCGTCCCGTCCCGGGATCCGTCGCTACCATTGTCCAACCCAGTTGGTCGATCGCCTGAACGGCAGCGGCAAATACGGCTTCCGGCGGGTCGGTCAGCTCCATGGTATCGATATCCGGATAGGCGGCGCGCTGCAGTGCCGCGGCCTGCGCACCGGCATACTCCGGCGGGTTCGGTGCGCCGGCTCTGAGTGGCACGATGGCAACGAACTCCGGTGGCCGGTCGGTATCGGTAGAAATATCGTGGATGGCCGGTACGCTTCTCGCTGTATTGAACTGTATCGCGCCGTTGATTGCCAGGATGATACTGGCGGCCAGCGCAGCCCAGCTCCATCTCGCAGAGCTGTTGCCCGCCGTTCCCCGGCTTAATATCAGCCCCAGGCCCGTACTGGCTGCCGAGACCAGCAGGATCAGGTTGCCAATCGAAAACAGCAGCAGCGCAAGCCCCGTACCCGACAGGCCCGCGCGATGTGCGGGCCCGGCCAGCAGCACAATCAGAATACCGATGCCGGCCAGCAGGATTCCGGCAAAGCACAGCCAGGTTCCCCGGGAGGCTTCTCCTGTGGATGATGTTCCCGCGCTCGACTTTCCTCCGGGCGGCTCACCCGGCGTCGATTGATTCAGATCCGGTTCGACCATGGCGGGAGTATCGCATGGCCGTATGCCCGATGCCCAATGTGTACAATATCGATATCGACCACCGGGTGCCTGGCTGAGGGGTAGGCCTTGATATGAAAAACAGTCTGGAAGAACTGATCGCATTGCTCGATCTCGAGTCTATCGAACAGAATATTTTTCGTGGCCAAAGCTGCGACATCGGAAATCCGCAGGTATTCGGCGGACAGGTGCTGGGCCAGGCATTGGCAGCGGCCAGCCGTACGGTCGAAGAACGGGTGGTGCACTCATTGCATGCCTATTTTCTGCGTCGGGGCGATGTCGATGCGCCCATCGTCTACGAGGTGGATCGAGCCCGGGATGGCGGGAGTTTCAGCAGTCGCCGCGTGGTGGCGATCCAGCACGGGAAGCAGATTTTCAATATGGCCGCGTCATTCCAGATCGTGGAGGATGGCCTGAATCACCAGGCGACCATGCCCGATGTCCCGGGTCCGGAGGGTTTGCATGATATTTCCGAGATCGTGAAACTGATGCCCGACAGTATTCCGGTCAGGGTGCGTCGTTTTCTGTCGTTCCAAAGACCGTTCCTGGTGCGACCGGTGCGCTGGGAGCGTTTCATGGCCAGCAAGGACTCTCAACCGGTACGGCATGTCTGGTTCAAGGCGAGTCAGCGGTTACCGGATGATCCGCACCTCCACCAGCGGTTGCTGGCGTACATGTCGGATTACGAACTGCTGGGTACGGCGACCCTGCCGCATGGCCTGGAAATTTTCGAGCAGGAACTGCAGATGGCCAGTCTCGATCATGCCATGTGGTTTCATCGTCCCTGCCGGGTCGATGAATGGCTGCTTTTTTCCTATGACAGTCCCAGTGCTTCGGGTGCCCGGGGGCTGGCAAGAGGCCAGCTTTTCAATGAAGCAGGGGTATTGGTGGCCTCGACTGCCCAGGAGGGATTGATTCGCGTTCGTGCGAAATAGGCTGCATTGCCGCTAACAGGCGGCCAGTCGCTCCCGGTACAGTTTTGCGCGCTCTATGTATGTCGAGGCGGATACCTCCAGCAGGGCGATTTCTTCCGTGGTCAGCTCCCGGATGACCTTGGCCGGAGATCCAAGAATCATTACACCGTCCGGGAACGATTTGCGCTCGGTGATCAGGGAATGTGCGCCGACGATCGAGTTGGCGCCGACAACGGCATGGTTGAGTATCGTCGAGCCTATCCCGATCAGTGAATGATTGCCGATCCGGCAGCCGTGCAGCATGACCATATGGCCGATGGTGACACGGTCGCCAAGCTGCAGTGGCGCGCCCGGATCGGTGTGCAATACGCTTCCGTCCTGGACATTGGTGCCGCGACCGATATCGATGCGTTCCACGTCGCCGCGAACCACAGCGCCAAACCAGATGCTGGCGTCGGTACCCAGATGGACGTTGCCGATTACCGCTGCGTTGGGCGCGATATAGAAATTCTCGTCGGCCGTCGCCGGGCATCGGTCCTCGATGGAATACATCATCGGGCTAGTGACTCTGCCGGTTCCGGGCCGCCTGGTTGGCGACCGCTTCGGTGGCTTTCCTGATGGCTTCCGGGTCGCCGATGAACTGCCGGCTGATCGGCTGCAGCGATTCGTCGAGTTCATACAGGATGGGCACACCGGTCGGAATATTGAACTCGGTGATGTCCTCGTCGGATATCCCGTCCAGCATTTTTACCAGTGCCCGCAGGCTGTTCCCGTGGGCGGCAATCAGAACGTTCCTGCCCTGCTGAAGCTGGGGAACGATCAGGTCGTTCCAGCAGGGCAGTACGCGCTCCAGCGTATCTTTCAGCGACTCGGAGCCCGGAAGTTTGTCGATGCCCCGGTAGCGGACATCATGGCGCGGATGCCTTTCGTCCGATTCATCCATCGGCGGCGGCGGGATGTCATAGCTGCGCCGCCAGATGTGTACCTGTTCATTGCCATGTTTGGCGACCGTCTCCGCCTTGTTCAGGCCCTGCAGCTGTCCATAGTGCCGTTCGTTGAGCCGCCAGTCGCGTATCACCGGCACCCACATGAGGTCGGTTTCATCCATGATCAGCCACAGTGTGCGTATCGCCCGCTTGAGCACGGAGGTAAATGCGATATCAAACCGGAAGCCAAGCCCGGCGAGTTGCCGGCCTGCATCGCGGGCCTCGGCGAGGCCCTGGTCGCTCAGTTCCACGTCTTTCCATCCCGTGAAAAGGTTTTCGCGGTTCCAGGTGCTTTGCCCATGGCGACAGAGTACGAGCTTGCCCGTCATAAATATCCTCCGGGTGATCTGTTTCGGTAGTCAGCGTGGTGATAACGGCCTGTTAGTGTAACCCGAAAAGATCGCGTCAAGAATCGGCAATCCGGGCGTCATGCCAGCCGGGCACTGGCGGCAGCGAGCCGGCGCAGCTCCTGGACGGTGACGGTCAGCGATGCAAAATCCACCGCTTTCTGGGCGCGTATCTCGGAAATGGTCAGCTTTGCTTTTTGCACCTGTGCGCCGTGCTGTTGCAGCCAGTTCATCACCAGTATTGCAGCGGTGTCGGTGTCGCCGTCTGCGTTCGCTATCCTGTCAGCCGTGAGTTTTCTGTGCACCGCAAGCAGATCGTTGCGCATATTGCCCCTGGCGATGGCCTGCCACCGGCCTGTGACGATCAGGTTCTCTGCCTGGGCCTGCAGCCAGTCCAGGCTTAATCCACGGCCGATTTCCGCATATACCTCGGCGGTAAATTCGATCGGCCGGTCGAAACGCATCGCGACCGCGGCGATATCCAGTGCGGCTACGGCGGCGTTCAATGCTGCCATCCTGCGTGCCATGCCTTCCGGTACACCCACTTCGAGATATTGTGTCGTGGTTTCCTGAAAGCGCCGCCGGGGAGAGCCGCTCAGCAGGGTCGGCAGCTTGCCCAGCAACTGCTTGATACCGGGCCGCAATCCTTCGGTCTGGGCGGTGATATCGAGGTTTTCACCGTAGTTTTGCAGGAACCAGTAAGCGGCATGGCGCAGTTTTCGGGCGCTGTGAAACAGCATGGCATATTGCGCACTCGATGGAATCACATTGTCCATTTCCTCGATCTGCGCCCACAGTTTGCGCATGTTCAGGACATCCCGGGCGACGGTGTAGGCGCGTGCGACGGCAGCGGTACTCGCTCCGGTTTCCTCCTTGGCTCGCGGCACGTATGTGGGGCCCACCCGGTTGATGATACTGTTTGAGATCAGCGTTGAGATGATTTCACGTCTAAGCGGGTGAATAAGAATGTCGCTGCGGAATTTTTTCTGCAGGCGCGACGGGAAGTAACGAATCAATTCACAGGTGAGCGTCTCATCCTCCGGAATATCCGAATCCAGCAGATCGTTGAACAGATGGATTTTCGCATAGCTGAATATGATGGCCAGTTCCGGGCGGGTCAGCCCCCGTCCCGATGTTCGACGATTCTCGATTTCCTCGTCATCGGGCAATCCTTCGAGCTCCCGGTCGAGCCCCGCCGTGCTTTCCAGGCTCTTTATCAGCTCGGCGTATTCCATCAGCCGGTCGGCTGCATAGCTGTGCGCGCGGCTGATGGCCTGGGTCTGCAGGTAGTTGTCACGCAGCACCAGTTCGGCAACTTCATCGGTCATCGATGCCAGGAGCCGGTTGCGCGCAGCCAGCCCGAGGCGCTTGTCGCGCATGGCATGATTCAGCAGGATCTTGATATTGACCTCGTGGTCCGAGCACGAAACCCCCGCGGAGTTGTCGATCGAATCGGTATAGACCATGCCGCCGGCCCGTGAGAACTCAACCCGTGCCGCCTGCGTCAGCCCGAGGTTGCCGCCTTCGCCAATGACCTTGCAGCGCAATGCACCGGCGTCGACGCGAACCGCATCGTTGGTCCGGTCGCCGGCGTCCAGGTGACTCTCGGTCGACGCTTTGACATACGTGCCGATACCGCCATTCCAGAGCAGGTCGACTTCCATGCAGAGAATCAGGCGAATCAGTTCAGGAGGCGTAACGGAGGATTTTTCGGCCCCCAGCATCGCCCGTGCCTGTGGCGAAAGATCGATGCGTTTGGTTTTCCGGTCGTAAACGCCTCCACCGGAAGATATCAGCTTGCTGCGATAGTCTGCCCAGCTCGAACGCGGTGTTTCGAACAGCCGGCGGCGTTCGGCGAAACTGACAGCCGGGTCGGGGGTCGGATCGAGAAATATATGCAGGTGGTTAAAGGCTGCTTTCAGGCAGATATGTTCCGAGAGCAGCATGCCGTTGCCGAATACATCGCCGGCCATATCACCGATCCCTGCCACCGAGAACGGTTGCTTCTGTATGTCGGTGCCCAGCTCACGGAAATGGCGTTTGACTGCTTCCCAGGCTCCTTTGGCGGTAATGCCCATTTTCTTGTGGTCGTAGCCAACCGAGCCGCCCGAGGCGAAGGCATCGCCCAGCCAGAAGCCATAGCCGTCCGCGACTTCGTTGGCGGTATCGGAAAAGCTCGCTGTGCCTTTGTCGGCTGCCACGACCAGGTAGGGATCGTCACCGTCGAGCCGCTTTACGTCCCTGGGTGGAACGACCTTGTGGTTGACGATCGTGTCGGTCACGTCCAGCAGCCCACCGATAAAAATACGGTAACAGCGCTCGACTTCCCGGCCCAGGGCATCCCGGTCCAGGCGCGCCGCCTGCTTGAGGACAAATCCGCCTTTGGAGCCGGTGGGTACGATCACCGCGTTCTTGACCACCTGGGCTTTCATCAGTCCGAGCACTTCGGTACGAAAGTCTTCGCGTCTGTCCGACCAGCGCAGCCCGCCGCGTGCCACGGGCCCGGCGCGCAAATGGATGCCTTCCACATCCGGTGAATAGACGAATATCTCAAACTGCGGTCGCGGTTCGGGCAGTTCCGCAATATCGCGCGGATCCATTTTGATGGAAACGCACTCGGGAGGGTTGCCTAGGGCGGTTTTCCGGACGAAAAAATTCGTTCTGAGCGTCGCCAGCAGGGATGACTCAAAGGCCCGAAAGATTCTGTCCTCATCCAGGCTGCTTATATGTTCCAGCAGTTTTTGCAGGTCAGCCAGCAGGCGCGTGGCACGCGGCACGCGCTCGTCATCGGGCACATGGAGGCTGAACCGGGCCTTGAACGTTTTGGCAAACAAGCGCGCCGCTGCGCCGTTGGCACACAATACCTCTTCAATATAGCTTTGGCTGAAAGGCGCGCCGGTCTGCAGGATATATTTTGTATAGGTCCTGATGATGACAATCTCTCGCCAGTCCAGGCCGGCCAGCCAGACGAGGCGATTCAGCCCGTCGTTCTCCACGACGCCGTCGATCACCTTGCGAAAGGATTCCTCGAAACGGCCGGCGAGTTCCGAAAAATCGTCGACGTTACAGTCCGGGTGCTCGACCTCTACTTCCTGTATGGAAATCACCGATTGATCCGCGCATTCGATGTGGTAGGGGTATTCGCTGATTACCCGCATGCCGAAGTTTTCGAGAATCGGCACGATTCCCGAAAGGGGGAGCGGTTCGAGCGCGCGGATGAGTTTGAATCGCAGCGTCGCGTTGCCGCCGGTATTGAATGAATGCAAACGCAGTTCGAGCCGGCTTTCCCCGCTGAGAATTTTCCTGATGTGTTCGATGTCGATGCAGATACAGCCTGTGTCCGGATCGACGTCCTCCTGGTAGGAAGACGGAAAGGCGTTTTTGAACTGCTTGAACAGGGCGTCTGCCGCCGCTACATCATAGTGATTCAGCAGGGTTTTCAGCAGCCGGTCCGGCCATGTGACAATTGCGGCAGCGATTTCTTTTTCGGTGGCAAGAATATCGAACTTCGATCGATGATCTGCGGGCAGGCGTACCTGAAGGCTCAATCTGGCCAGCGCGGATTCCGAAATTTCGACAACGGCATCGGAGGCAACGCCACCGATGTTTTTCTGCAGGATACTCTCGATTTTTTTTCGTACCCTGGTGTTGTACTTGTCCCTGGGTACATAGACCATGCAGGAAATAAACCGCCGGAAAACGTCTTTTCGTATCAGAAGCCGCACCTGCCTGCGGTCCTGAAGGCTGAGGATTCCGTCGGTGGTTCGCACCAGGTCCGCTACGGTGCTTTGCAGCAGTTCGTCACGCGGGTAATTTTCGAGTATATGCATCAGCGACTTGCCGCGGTGAGTATCGGTCGACAACCCGGATTCCTCGAATACCCGTTTGACCTTGCGGCGGAGCATGGGGATTCGCCTGGGACTCTGGCTGTATGCGGTCGAGGTGAACAGCCCGATAAACCGGTGTTCTCCTGAAACCTCTCCGGCGGCGTTATAGATCTTGATGCCAATGTGGTCGAGATAGCCTGTTCTGTGTACCGTCGCCCTGGAATTGGCCTTGGTGATGATCAGCAGGGTTTTCCTGCGCACCACCTTCGCCATTTGCCTGGTCAGTGGCCTGCTGTGGGGTTGACGAACTTTCCGCGCCAGGATGCCCATGGAAGTATGGGTCAGCGGCCGAATTTCTTCCGGATCCGGCAATGGCGCCAGCTCGTAGCGGCGGTAGCCCAGAAACGTGAAGTTATTGTCGACCAGCCATTCAAGCAGCGCGAGGCTCTCATTGAGCACATCTTTGCGTACCGGCGGCGGTGAGGACCTGTTGGCCTGTATGACTTCAGTCATCTTCTGCATCATCTTGCGCCAGTCTGTAACAGCAGCGCGAGTATCTGCCAGGTTATTGCGGACGGCCTTCGTCAGTGCGTCGCGTTCCGCCTGGTCAGGAATGTGCTGCAGATCGAACCGGGCGATGGATTCGGTGTTTGCCGCCGAGCACTCCAGGTCACAGGCCTCGACGGACAGGAGTTTGCCTTCCTTGTCACGGCATACAGAGAATATGGGGTGGACGGTGAGGTCGATGCCCAGCCCGGCTTCCGCCACGGCGATGGATACCGCATCCACGACGAACGGCATGTTGGCATTCACGATTTCGATGACGGTACGGTGGTCGGCAGTATTGTAGACGCGAACCTTCGAGCGTCCCGGGCGGCGCTTCAGCGCAAACCGAAGGTGCTCTATGGCTGCACGCGCCAATCGGTCCGGATCGCCGTTCTGAAGCTCTTCGATATCGAGGTCCCGATAGTAATCGAGGATAAATGGCTTGACCGGGATACCCTGGCAGGACTTCTGGCCGGCAGCGTCGGCAACCCGTAACAGGAAATCACCGCGCAGGTCAGCTGCTCTGCGTCGTGGTTTGTTGGCTACATCGGCTCGGGCCGCCACAAACTTTTTCCTGTCTGGAAGTGAAAGGGTGAGGTGAGAACAGCAGCCTATAGTGGATCAGAAAGCAGTGGTTTGTGCAAGATCACACTTGGAGCAACCCGTTCAGGGAAGGTGCCCGGCAGCCAGGTATTCTGTGGACTGCATCTCCAGCAACCGGCTTCGGGTTCTGCGAAATTCCTTTTGCAGGCGCGTGCCGGTGTACAGGTCCGCGATCTCCGCTGCGGCCGATATGATCAGGTTGACCCGCCGGTCATAGAATTCGTCGACCAGTGCGATAAACCGGCGCACCTGGTTATCCTGGCCTGAATTCATGACCGGCACATCGGAAAGAATCACCGTCTGAAAGCAGCGCGCTATCTCGATGTAGTCATCCTGACTGCGCGGGCCGTCACACAGCGCGACAAAATCGAACCAGGCGATACCATCCGCCCTTTGCCGCGTCACGATCTCTCTGCCGAGAATTTCCAGCGTTTGGCCCGTTGAATAACGGTCGGAGGCAATGCGGTCAAAATAGGATGCGAGGTTGCGGTCGGCAGATTCATCGAGGGAGGAGTGGAATATCCTGGCCTGTTCGAGAACCCGCAGTCGATAGTCGGTGTTTCCATCGACCTCGATGATTTCCATATGCTGTTTGATCAGGTCGATGGCGGGGAGAAATTGCCCGCGCTGCAGACCATCGTGATACAGGTCATCCGGAGGGATATTCGATGTTGCCACCAGGGTTACCTGCCGCTCGAACAGAGCGGTCAGCAGTTTTCCGAGAATCATCGCATCGGCAATATCCGCAACGAAAAACTCATCCAGACAGATAATCCGGCTTTGTGCGGCGAATTCATCGGCAATGATCCCGATGGGATTTTCAAGATGTCTGAGTTTTTTCAGCCGCCTGTGGATCCGGTACATCAGGCGGTGAAAATGGAAGCGTAGCTTTTCATCAAAGGGCAGGGATTCGAAAAACAGGTCCATGACAAAGGTTTTTCCCCTGCCGACATCGCCCCACAGGTACACGCCGCGCACAGGTCCGCTGTCGGTGCGGTTGTTTTTCAGCCAGCGGAGAATGGGCACGGCTCGATGCCGGTGAGACGCAGCACCGGCCAGATTGCTGCCTGTCCGGTGCAATGCACTGATCGCTGCTTCCTGTGCAGCATCCGTCTGCAGGCCCTTTTCGGCGATGGTGGCGCGATAGCTGGAGAGGAGGTCCATGACTCGTTTCTGAAGAAAACGACACTTTACTGGCAAAGCTCGGAGCTCGTAAAGCACAGATCACCGCATTGTGTGGGTGTTACAATCCTGTTTTTATCGAACGTCCGCCAGCAATAAACAGGAGGCATCATGTCCGAGGCAGCATCAGAGCGGGAGTCAATGGACTTCGACGTGGTGATCGTCGGCGCCGGCCCGTGCGGACTGGCTGCTGCATGCCGTTTGCTGTTGCTGGCTCGAGATGCAGGCACCGAGTTGAACCTGTGCGTCGTCGAAAAGGGTTCCGAGATCGGTGCCCATATCCTTTCCGGCGCAATTCTCGACCCGAAGGCGATAACCGAGCTTTTCCCGGACTGGCAGGAGCGGGGCGCGCCGATATCGACGCAAGTTATCGCCGACGATATTTTCTTTCTGGCGGGTGAAAACAGGGCGATCCGGGTACCGAATATGCTGGTGCCCATTCCGGCGCGCAACGAGGGTAATTACATCATCAGCTTGGGTGAGCTGTGCCGCTGGCTGGGGGAACAGGCGGAATCGCTGGGCGCCAATATTTTCGCCGGTTTTGCCGCAGCCGAAGTGCTCTATGACGACGGGCGTGTGGTCGGGGTTGCGACGGGCGACATGGGCCGGGCGAGCAACGGCGAGCCCAAACCGGGCTTTCAGGCAGGTTACGAGATTCGGGCGCCCTATACGATTTTCGCCGAGGGCTGCCATGGCAGCCTGGGCAAGGAACTGATGAACGTCTATTCGCTGCGCGATGACTGCGATCCGCAGCACTACGGGCTGGGCGTCAAGGAAATCTGGACCATAGATCCCGACAGGCACCGCGAGGGACTGGTAGTTCATTCATTTGGCTGGCCATTGAAAGGGACCGAGGGCGGGGGGTTTCTCTATCACGCCGCGGACAACCAGGTCTATGCAGGATTTATCGTGGCGCTGAATTACCGTAATCCGTATCTGAGTCCGTTTGAGGAGTTTCAGCGCTGGAAGCAGCATCCACGTATCCGGCATTATCTTGAGGGAGGCCAGCGAATTTCCTACGGCGCGCGAGCAGTCAATAAAGGCGGGCTGCAGTCATTGCCGAAGCTGGTTTTCCCCGGCGGCGTGATGGCCGGATGCGAAGCAGGCTTTCTCAACGGCGCAAAGATCAAGGGTTCGCACACCGCGATGAAGACCGGCATGCTGGCCGCCGAGGCGATATTCGAAGCGCTCCAGGCGGGCAATGAGGCGCCGGCGGTGCTCGAAAACTTCGAAACGCTGGTACGCGAATCCTGGGTGTACGAGGAACTTCATGCTGCCCGGAATTTTGGCCCGGCGCAAAAGAAATTCGGCACCATGGCCGGTGCTGCTTTTGTCTGGCTGGACCAGAATATTTTCAGAGGCCGTCTGCCGTTTACGCTGCATAGCCGTCAGCCGGATTATGCGACCCTGTTGCCGGCGGACAAGGCAGAGCCGATCCAATATCCCCGGCCGGACGGTAAAATCAGTTTTGACCGGCTGTCCTCGGTTTTTCTTTCCAGCACCAATCACGAGGAAGACCAGCCCTGCCACCTGGTTCTCAAGGACGCAGATATTCCGCTGCAAACGAATCTTCCCCTGTACGATGAGCCGGCGCAGCGGTTCTGCCCGGCGGGCGTTTACGAGATCGTCGAGGAAGCGGGCGGGCAGAAAAGGTTTCAGATCAACGCGCAAAACTGTGTGCATTGCAAAACCTGCGATATCAAGGATCCGTCCCAGAATATCAACTGGGTGGTTCCGGAAGGCGGGGGCGGGCCAAACTACTCCGGCATGTAAAGCCCGGCGGAAAACTGTCGAACCTCGGGAGGCAATCAGGGCCCGGTTGGCAGCCTTGGGACAGCTGGGGCGGTGGCGGGTTGCCTGTTCTGAGACCCGCCGTGAACCCATCCATGGGGGCTTGCGTCCCGCGTCCATGCGGGACACAGTCTCAGAACAGGCAACCCGCCACCGCCCCAGCTGTCCCAAGGCTGCCAACCGGGCCCTGATTGCCTCCCGGGGTTCGACAGTTTTCTAGACGATCTCGACAGCCATCGCGACCGCTTCACCGCCCCCGATGCACAATCCGGCGATCCCGCGCCGGCTGCCGCGCAACCGGAGCGCATGAATCAGCGTGACGATCAGGCGGGCGCCGCTGGCGCCGATGGGATGACCCAGGGAACAGGCGCCGCCATGCACGTTCACCTTGTCGTGATCGATGCCAAGTTCCTTCATTGCCGCCATGGTGACGCAGGCAAAAGCCTCGTTGATTTCATACAAATCGACATCGTCGCAGGTCCAGCCGATCTTCTTTTGCAGCTTGCCGATGGCGGCAGGGGGAGTGGTCGTGAACCATTCGGGTTCATGGGCATGATGGCCGTAGCCGACAATTCGTGCCAGGGGCTGTATGTTGCGCCGTGCGGCCTCGGCCTCGGGCATCAGAATCAGTGTCGCCGCTCCATCCGATATGGATGATGAACTGGCTGCGGTAATCGTTCCATCCCTGCCGAATGCCGGTCGCATCGTTGGAATCCGGTCGATGTTGCAGCGCCCGGGTTCTTCGTCCTGGTCGACGATGGCCTCACCTTTGCGGTGAGTCACGGTGACCGGAACGAGTTCCGTATCGAAATAACCGTTTTCGATGGCAGCCATGGATCGTTTGATCGACTCACTGGTGAATGCATCCTGATCCTCGCGGGTAAACCCGAAAGCCTCCACGGTTTTCTCGGCGAAATAGCCCATCATGTTGCCATCGTAGGCATCCTGAAGTCCGTCAAAGAACATGTGATCGAGCACCTGCTGGTGTCCCATGCGATAACCGGAGCGTGCTTTGGGCAACAGGTAAGGCGTGTTGCTCATCGACTCCATGCCGCCGGCCAGAACGATATCGGCGGACCCGGCCCGAATCAGGTCGTAGCCGAGCATGGCCGCTTTCATGCCCGATCCGCAGACTTTGTTCACGGTCGTGCAGCCGACCGAATTCGGAATGCCGGCTGCCAGTACGGCTTGCCTGGCCGGTGCCTGCCCGAGGGCCGCCGGCAGCACGCAGCCAATGATGGCTTCGGATATGTCAGCCGGATCGATTCCACAGTCCTCGATGCATGCTCGAGAGGCCGCGGCAGAAAGCTCCGGCGCACTAGCCGGGCTCAATGCACCTTGAAAAGATCCGATCGGGGTGCGCCGTGCGGCGACAATCACAACAGAGTTTTGAGTCACGTTGATTCCAGTGTGGCCGGCCAGGCCATGTCTATTTGCAGGTTTGCCATTTCACGCGCCGCATTATGCGGTGCAAAAGGCCGGTCGCCAAGCGATCCGTGCGGATTGCTCATTGAGGCAAGGTTTTTTCTCTTTCGGGTCAGTCCATCAGGTCGGGTTCTGTTAAATCCTCGAGGATGCCGGCACGACAAAGTGCCACCAGCTCGGATACCGGCCGATCGGACCCGGATGCTTCTATCGGTTTTTTGATCGTTACTTCGAGTACGCCTGGCTGTGGCAGTTTTCTGCCTGCCGGCAACATTGCCCGGCTTCCCTGGATGGCCGCCGGAACCACCGGCACGCCGGCATGAACTGCGGCGACGAATGCGCCGTTTCTGAATCGCTGCAGGCCGGGTTCGCGGCGAAACGTACCCTCGGGAAAGAACACCAGCGATCGTTGCCTGGCCGCGACCTGCAGAATCTTTCTTGCGTCCCTGGCGCTGCCCTGTGTATTGCTGCGGTCGACAAACAGCGAACCAATGCGGCGCAACAGCAGGTGTGCCAGCGGCACCCGGGTCATCTCCCGCTTGATCACGAAGCCGAACCGGGGCGGCAGGACGGCAGCGAGAATCATTCCGTCCAGGTAGCTGGCGTGATTGGCGACCACGATACAGGCGCTCTCGGGAAGGTTTTCCAGTCCCTGCAGGCGCGGGGTGGATGCTGTGGTCCAGAGTATCAGCCTGGCAGCCAGGTGGATGACGTGCCTGCGTCTGGCCTCACCGGGCAGCACGGCCACCAGGGCCAGTGCCGGAAGCGTGAACGAGGCAAAGGTCAGCCAGGCATATATGCCATAGGCTTGCCTGGCGGAGTACCTGAATATCCTGGACAAGAGCTGCATTTTGTTAAATCGAAGTTTATGTAATCCCTTGATCCTTTTGTGAAATCGATCACGCATGCTCCACGGCGGCATGCGCATACTTAACCATCAGCGAATGCCGCACCTGATCCCATCATCCAGCGTCTGAAAGCGTAGCAGACGGGACAGGGAGAGTGCGCGACATCGGCCGGAGGAATTATCGGTGGGAACGCCGTACCGGTTCAATCGTGATAATGGAGTTTCGGAACATGGATCCGGAATGCAAGTTCGAAATTGCCGGGAGCGTAGAACTGGAGTAATGTCACAGACATCTGTAAACAGCGTCTTGGGTTCCAAATCGGCGCCCAATTCTGCCGAGGCAATCATCGACAAGTTCCTCGATGCAATCTGGATGGAGCGGGGGCTCTCAGCCAATACGCTGGGCGCGTATCGCGCCGACCTGATCGCACTGAAAAACTGGCTTGCCAAACGCGATACCAGCCTGATCTATGCAGCCAGGACTGACCTGCTTGCGTTTATTGCCTGGCGCGGCGAGCAGGGAGCGAAACCAAGATCCACTGCCCGGCAGCTGTCCAGCTTCCGGCGGTTCTATCGTTTCCTGCTGAGCGAGCGGGTGATTACCGAAGATCCCACCCTTCGAATCGATATGCCGAAAATAGGCCGTTCGCTGCCGCAGTCATTGTCGGAAGGCGAGGTCGAGGCCCTGTTAACCGCACCCGAGGTCAGCGATCCGCTGGGTCATCGCGACCGCACCATGCTGGAAGTGCTCTATGCCACGGGTTTGCGGGTGACCGAACTGATCGGCCTGAAGCAAAGCCATGTCAACCTCAATCAGGGTGTGTTGCGGATCGTGGGCAAAGGCGATCGCGAGCGCCTGATACCGCTTGGCGAAGAAGCGATCAAGTGGCTCTATGAATTCGTCGCCGGCCCCCGGGTTGAAATTCTGCTCGAGCGCCAGACCGACTACCTGTTCCCGACCCGCCGCGGCGATCGGATGACCCGCCAGGCTTTTTGGCACATCATCAAACGATATGCCAGCAAAGCCGAAATCAGCAGCAAGCTGTCGCCTCATACGCTGCGCCATGCCTTCGCGACTCATTTGCTGAATAACGGCGCCGATTTGCGTGTCGTGCAGATGCTTCTTGGCCACAGCGACCTGTCCACCACACAGATATATACGCATGTTGCCCGGCAGCGCATGAAAGAGCTGCACGCGGAGCATCATCCGCGAGGCTGATTTCTGCTGCTGCGGCGTTCTTGCCCCGCGGTCCGTCAAAATCCCCCGGAAAAGCAGGTGTGCTACCATCGCGGGCCGCCCGGCCGGTGCATGGCCTGGCGCCATTGAACCTGACGGCACCACTGGTGTCGAAACGGCAGGTTGAGCGCAAGCGTACTGGCTGATAATTGGAGTGTAGAAGTGTCGCTGACAAACAACTTACGCTTGATGATGGCTGCAACAGCCATCGTTCTGGTATCGGGCGCTGCACTGGCAGCAGACCTGGATGAATCACGAACCAGAATTGCAAACATGTTTCCCGGGGTGACTGAAGACAATATCCAGCCATCGCCAATTGACGGCATCCTCGAAGTGCGCGTGGGCTCGAATGTGGCGTACGTATCGGTTGACGGCCGTTACCTGATCCAGGGCAGCATTTTCGATCTGTCGAATGACAGGAATCTGACTGAAGCCCGGCGCAGCCTGGCCCGTGTGGAGGCCATCGACGATCTGGGCGAGGATCAGATGGTGATTTTTTCTTCCGAACCGTATCAGCATACCGTGACGGTATTCACTGACGTAGAGTGTGGCTATTGCCGCAAGCTGCATCGTCAGATGGACGAATACAACAATCTGGGCATTCGCATCAGGTACCTGTTTTTCCCGCGTGGCGGTCCCGGTACCAGCGGTTGGGAAAAGGCTGAGAGGGTCTGGTGTGCTCCGGACCGGAAAGCGGCGCTTACCAAGGCGAAAAAGGACATACCCCTTGAGGACATTGACTGCGGAACTACCCCGGTGGCCAAAGAGTATGCACTGGGCCGGGAATTCGGAATCCGCGGAACGCCGGCAATCGTTACCGAGCGCGGCGACATGATCGGCGGTTATTTACCGCCGGATGAGTTGCTGGAATACATTGTCAAGGCAAACGAAGCTGCCGCAGCTGAATAGGCATACGCTGCCGTGATCCGCTGAAGCGATCTAGCGCTCCAGGTACTTGAGCTTGCCTTCGACGCCGTCCCATTCATCGGAGTCGGGGGGAGGCGTACCGGCTTCCGTAATCACCGGCCAGATTTCCGACAGTTCGGCATTGAGTTCCAGGAAGTTTTCCTGGCCCTTGGGTATTTCGTCTTCGGAAAAAATGGCCTCGATCGGGCATTCCGGCTCACAAAGGGTGCAGTCGATACACTCCTCCGGGTCGATGACCAGCATGTTGGGGCCCTCGTGAAAACAATCCACCGGGCAGACCTCGACACAATCCATTAACTTGCATTTGATGCAGTTTTCAACGACAACGAAAGTCATCCCAATCTCCTGATGTTCAGCTGATCCGGTCGGGCCATTCACTTTGGCTGTCGCGGAAGCGGTACTGTATTGAATTCGGACAGGAAATCAAACCCGTATTCACCGTAACCACCTGTCAACGGTCGCGGCTGCCGAGCCGAAGATGCGGGGCGGCGGCCAGATGCAGGCTCCATTGGCCGGATTTCCGGCATCTCAGGTAATGTTCCAGGGCGATCCGGATGCTGGGAAAGGCGATATCTTCCCAGGGAATCTCCTCGGGAAGAAACAGCCGTGTTGCCAGGGATTCGGCTCCCGCGCCGTATTGGGCAGTCGGCAGACTAGCGGCGAAAAAAATGTGCACCTGCCCGGCCTGTTTCACATCGACCACCGTAATCAGCTGGCCCAGTTCTACCGTGGCCTCGGCTTCTTCCAGGGTTTCCCTGGCCGCTGCTTCGGCGAGCGTTTCATCCAGTTCCAGGAACCCGGCGGGCGTCGTCCAGTAGCCGTAACGCGGCTCAATAGCCCGTTTGCACATCAGAATGGCGCCCTGGTACTCCGGAATACAGCCGACCACCATGCGCGGGTTCTGGTAATGCACCGTGTTGCAGTGGGGGCAGATATGCCGCGACCGGTTATCGCCATCGGGTATGGCGACGACGACCGGTTTGCCGCACTGGCTGCAAAAATTCATGGGTTCTCCTGGAGGCATTGCAGGGGTTTGATAAGCTAGCAGCCAATGATAATGGAAGTTCCGGCTATTGGCAGTGGATAAAATGAACTCGAAACCGCAATGCGCGCTCATTATAGGCGCCGGAGAAGGAACCGGGGCCGCGATTGCCGGCAGGGCCGCCGCGGCAGGCCTGACGGTTTGCCTGATGCGCCGCAACCGGTCGCGGCTCGATGAAATGGTTCTGTCGATGCGCGAATCCGGGAGCGCTGTGCATGGCTACTGTGTGGATGTTACCGACGAAGATGCCCTGACCGGGGCGATCGAACACATCGAGGGTCAGGTAGGTTCGCTGAGCCTGGTTGTTTACAACGTATCGGGTTTTATCAAAGGGGAGATCGTCGATCTCACCGCAGCCCGGTACCGGGAGGGGCTGGATATTGCCCTGGGCGGGTTTCTTGCCGGGCGAGCGGTTGCCCGGTGCATGCTGGCTCGCGGGCAGGGCACGATCATTTTTACCAGTTCCACGGCCAGCCTGCGCGGCAGCGCCGGTTTTGCGGCCCTGGCCGGCGGGCGCCACGCGCTGCGGTCGCTGGCGCAAAGCATGGCGCGGGAACTGGGGCCGCAGGGTATCCACGTGGCTCACCTGGTACTGGATGGCGGGCTCGATACGCCGGCGCTGAGAAAGGCCCATCCCGATATCGATCAGCAGCTGGAGCCGGACAGCCTGCTCAGTACCGGGGCGGTTGCGAACGCCTGCTGGTCGCTGCATGAGCAGCCCCGCAGCGGCTGGACCCAGGAGCAGGTGCTGCGGCCATGGAAAGAAAAGTGGTGAATTATCGGACTGGGAGCGATTCCCGCCCTATAATGCGCCGCTTTTAGCACGGATCGCCAGAATGTTTCCAACAGACCGACTACGCAATATTGCCATCATCGCACATGTCGATCATGGCAAGACCACGCTTGTGGACCAGTTGCTTCGGCAGTCCGGTACGCTGGATGAGCGAAAAAAATTGCCCGATCGGGCGATGGATTCCAATGAACTCGAGCGGGAACGCGGGATTACGATTCTGTCGAAAAATACCGCGATCGAATGGCGTAACTGGCGTATCAATATCGTCGACACGCCCGGCCATGCGGATTTCGGTGGTGAGGTAGAACGGGTTTTGTCCATGGTCGATTGTGTGCTGCTGCTGGTGGATGCGGTCGAAGGCCCCATGCCGCAGACCCGGTTTGTGACGCAGAAAGCCTTTGCTCACGGTTTTACGCCGGTGGTGGTCATTAACAAGATCGATCGACAGGGCGCCCGGCCGGACTGGGTGCTTAACCAGACTTTCGATCTGTTCGACAGCCTGGCTGCCACCGATGAGCAACTCGATTTTCCGGTGATCTACGCATCGGCACTGGATGGCTATGCCGGGATCGAGCCGGAAGTTCGTTCCGGTGACATGACGCCGCTGTTCGAAGCGATTATTGAGCACGTTCTGCCGCCGTCGGTCGACCCGGACGGACCCCTGCAGCTCCAGGTTTCGAGTCTTGACTACAATTCCTACGTGGGCGTGCTGGGTATCGGGCGGGTGAGCCGCGGCGTTGCTACTGCCAACACGCCGGTCAGCATCGTCGATGTACAGGGCAAGGTCCGGCAGGGCAGGATGATGGAGCTGTACGGTTTTCACGGCCTGGAGCGCTACCGTGTGGAAGAGGCCGGTGCCGGGGACATTGTTGTATTCAGCGGTATCGACGATCTGGGCATTTCAGACACGCTGTGTCACCGGGAGCACCCGCAGGGACTGCCGGCGCTCGATGTCGACGAGCCGACGATCAGCATGACCTTTCAGGTCAATAAATCGCCTTTCGCAGGGAAGGAGGGCAGGTTCCTGACCAGTCGCCAGATAGGCGAGCGGCTGGAACAGGAGCTCAAGCACAACGTAGCGCTGCGCGTCCAGACCACCGAAGATCCCGACAAGTTCAGGGTGTCCGGGAGAGGTGAGCTGCATCTTTCGATACTGATCGAGACCATGCGCCGGGAAGGTTATGAGCTGGCGGTATCACGGCCGGAAGTGATTGAAATGGAGGTCGATGGAGAGACCCACGAACCCTGGGAAATGCTGACCGTGGATTTGCAGGAAGATTACCAGGGACCGGTGATGCGCAAACTGGCGGATCGCAAGGGTCAGTTACAGAGCATGCACCCGGACGGGGCCGGCAGGGTTCGTTTAGACTATCGTATCCCGGCGCGGGGCCTGATCGGCTTTCGTACCGAATTTCTTACCGCCACGGCTGGTACCGGGCTTATCTACCATGTGTTCGATGGCTATGATCGCCGGGTGCCCGCGGAGATCGGGCAAAGAAACAACGGTGTGCTGATCTCCAATGCTGCGGGCAAGTCACTGGCCTATTCGCTTTTCAATCTGCAGGACAGGGGCGCGCTTTTTTGCGGTCATGGCGAAGCAGTTTATGAGGGCATGATTGTCGGGATTCACAGTCGCCGCAACGATCTGGTGGTCAATCCCACCAAGGCCAAGCAGTTGACCAATATTCGGGCAGCCGGCACCGATGAAAACCTGATCCTGACGCCCCCGCTGCGATATTCTCTCGAGCAGGCGCTGGAGTTTATCGATGATGACGAACTGGTCGAGGTCACTCCGAAAAGTATTCGTTTAAGGAAAAAAATTCTCGTTGACGGTGAGCGCCGGCGTGACGCAAGACTGCGTGCTTCTGCCTGAAGCAGTGCTTGAAGCCGGGACCTGCACCAAAGCCACAGCACAAGGGGTAAGAATGTATCGTAAAGCAGGCTATGGCGTTATCGCATTGGCATCCCTGGTCCTGTTCGGTTGCAGCCAGGAAGAACCTGTGGCCGGAAGCACGGCCCCGGCTGACGAGACGGCGGCCGTCAGCATCGGGCCGGTGCAGCCGTCTGCTGCGCTGGTTGCCGTTAACGATCCTCGCCGGCCTGACGCGGATCGTGCCAGGGACGAGTTGCGCAAACCTGCCGAGGTACTCGAATTTTTCGGTATCCAGCCGGGCATGTCGGTACTCGATCTGTATTCGGGAGGAGGCTATTACACGGAGATTCTGTCTTACCTGGTCGGCGATTCGGGGCAAGTGGTCGCGCACAACAATCAGCCCTATTTGCAGTTCTCGAAAGAGGAGCTGGCAGGTCGTTTCACCGATGGGCGCCTGGAGAATGTCACGAGACTGATCGCGGAAAACAATGAGCTCGAATTGCAGCCCGGCAGCCTCGATGCAGTGGTCATGATATTGAGTTACCACGATATCTATTTCGTCGACAGGCCCAACGGCTGGGACAGGATAGACGGGCCGAAATTATTGTCGGAGTTGTACAGCGGTCTCAAGCCCGGAGGCGTGCTTGGCATAGTGGATCATATGGCGCAGCCCGGCGCCGCCGCAGAAACGGGAACGAGCCTGCACAGGCTGGATCCTGAAATCATTAAAAAGGAAGTGATTTCGGCCGGTTTCGCTCTGGAAGCCGAGAGTCCGGTACTGCGAAACGCCGCTGACGACGGCACCCGGTCAGCGTTCGATCCCGAAGTTCGCGGCCATACGGACCGGGTGGTATTGCGGTTTCGAAAGCCCCGATAAGCCCGATCACGGGCAACCGGCCTGTTTCCCGCCGTGAGCGGTCTTGCGCAGCGCCCCGGGTGGTTTCACCATTGTCTTCCGGCACCGCAAGGGTGTGCCAATACTGCTGGCACACCCGGCACTGCTGGCACACCCGGCTTCCGGTCAGATTGCTGCAATCGCGAATTGGTGTACTCCCTGAAAATAGGCGACGCTGATGATGATCACGACGGTGGCCTGGATAAAACCTTCATAGATTCTGGTTGACATAATATTGCTCCCTGGAGCGTTGGTTCATGTGTTTTGCCTGCTTGGTGTTGTAGTGAACTATAACACCAGTTCAGAGACTGTCAAGGCCCGGAAGCCAGATAATTTCAATGGGCCTGTTTTTCAGCCTGTTATGGCAGGAATTAAGCGGCTGTCCGCGGGAATGCGGGTCCGGTCAGGGGCACGGGATACGTAAGGCACTGCCGGGAGAGAGACTCGAACTCTCACTCTGTCACCAGAACCG
>JAJRXW010000084.1 GCA_024276095.1 Gammaproteobacteria bacterium | reverse complement strand
GTTTGCCCAGGGTTTGTCTTCTCAGGTTCGGCCTCAGAACCTGCCTCAGGGTGTGCACCGGGGGATCAGGATGGTGTCGGCAGCCTGGTCGTCGGGCAGCGTATCGGGGTAATCCTTGTTGAAATGCAGTCCGCGGCTTTCCTTGCGCGACATCGCACTGACGATGGTCAGTTCCGCTACCTGCACGAGGTTGCGCAGCTCGATGAGGTCGTTGGTGACTTTGAAGTTTCCGTAGTATTCGGAGATTTCTTCACGCAACAGTTCAACCCGGTGCCGCGCCCGCTCCAGACGTTTGTTGGTTCTGACGATGCCGACGTAGTCCCACATGAATCGCCGCAGCTCATCCCAGTTATGGGAAACCACGATTTGCTCATCGGCATCGGTAACCCTGCTTTCGTCCCAGTGCGGCAGTGACCGGTCGGCCCGGGGGAGGCGTTCCAGGTCAGACAGGATCCGGTCGTGTGCCGCGGCCGCAAATACGTTGCACTCAAGCAGCGAGTTGCTGGCGAGCCGGTTGGCGCCGTGCACGCCGGTCCACGCACATTCGCCGATAGCGTACAGCCCGGAAAGATCCGTAGCGCCCTGCAGGTCGGTGACAATGCCGCCACAGGTGTAATGTGCAGCCGGCACGACGGGGATCGGCTCGCGAGTGATATCGATACCGAATTGCTCGCAATTGCGGGCGATGTTCGGGAATGCCCGCAGTATTTCCGTGGCGGGTTTGTGCCGGATATCGAGATACACGCAGTCGTAACCGCCTTTTTTCATCTCATAGTCAATCGCCCGAGCGACAATATCGCGAGGCGCGAGTTCGGTGCGTTCGTCATGCTCGTGCATGAAGCGGGAGCCGTCCGGCCGGATCAGGTAGCCGCCTTCACCGCGTACCGCTTCCGATATCAGCACAGACTTGGCATGCGGATGGTAAAGGCAGGTCGGGTGGAACTGAACGAACTCCATATTGGCTACCCGGCAACCGGCACGCCATGCCATGGCAATCCCATCGCCGGTAGAGGTATCGGGGTTGGTCGTATAGAGATATATTTTCGATGCACCGCCGGTAGCCAGCACAACCACCCTGGCGCTCACGGTCTGTACTGTACTGCCCGGTTTGTCCAGCACATAGGCCCCGAGACAGGTGCCCGATTCATCGGTAATCAGGTCGACGACGATCCGGTCCTCGAGAGACTGGATATGTGCATGGGCCCGGATCTGGCTTTCCAGCGTGGTGATAATGGCAGCGCCGGTGGCGTCTTCGGAGTGCACCACGCGCCTGCGCGTATGGCCGCCTTCGCGGGTCAGGTGGGGCAGCGTATCCGCGCGCACATCAGACGATGTAAACGTCACGCCGTAGTCCGTCAGCCAGTCTATGCATTCCTTGCTGTGCCGAACCAGCAGATCCACGGCCTCGGGTTTGCACAGCCCGGCCCCGGCCGCCAGCGTATCTTCCGCATGGCGCTGCGGCGAGTCTTCCGGTGAAAGCGCAGCGGCAATGCCTCCCTGGGCCATCATGCTGGCGCTTTCCTCCAGCGATTTTTTTGTCAGCAAACCGACGGAGATGTGGGAATCGGCCAGTAGCAGGGCAACCGACATGCCGGCGAATCCTCCGCCGATGATCAGCACGTCGTAATTCAGAGCGCTGGCCTGCATTGTCGGTCTGCCTGCCTAACCGGGTGGGCGCAGCGGGAAGCCGCTGCTGCAGGCGCTCGCCCGTAAACCGTCCCGGCGGGAACGGATTCCAGCCGCCGGCAGGCGCTTCGGGCATCGGTCGCTGTTGCGTTCAGCCACGTCCCGCAGCCAGCATTTTTTCCAGTGACTTGCGTGCCCGTACCGAAACATCCTGCGGAATCTCGATGGCCGGGGAGAGGGTTTGCAGCGATTTCAGAATCAGCGGCAGCGTGATGCTTTTCATGTAGGGGCACAGGTTACATGGCCGGATGAATTCCACGTCCGGGAACTCCACGGCGACGTTGTCGCTAATCGAACATTCCGTTATCAGTACGACTTTATCCGGCCGCTCTTTATCAACATGCTGGATCATGCCGGTGGTCGAGCCGACAAAGTCCGCCTCTTTGAGCACATCCTGCGGGCATTCAGGATGCGCCATCAGGTGGATGCCGGGAAACGACTTGCGATACTCGCGCAATTCAGCACCGGTGAAGCGCTCGTGTACTTCGCAGGAGCCTTTCCAGAGAATGACTTCTACATCGGTCTGTTCGGCGACATACTGGCCCAGGTACTCGTCGGGAATGAAAATTACCCGATCCGTGCCCAGTGACTCGACGATTTTCAGGGCATTGGCCGATGTGCAGCAGATATCGGCCTCGGCCCTGACTTCGGCGGTGGTATTCACATAGGTGACCACCGGAACGCCGGGATACTGCGCCTTGAGGCGCCTGACATCCGCTCCCGTGATCGACGCGGCCAGCGAACAGCCTGCTTCCATGTCGGGCAGCAGAACGGTTTTGTCGGGGCTCATGATCTTGGCGGTTTCCGCCATGAAATGAACGCCACACAGGACGATCACATCGGCATCCGTTGCAGCGCCTTTTTGCGCCAGGCCCAGAGAGTCTCCGCACACATCGGCGACTCCGTAGAAAATTTCCGGTGTCTGGTAATTATGAGCCAGGATTACCGCGTTGCGCTGCCGCTTGAGGTCGTTGATCGCAGCGATCAGCGGGGCGTGGACGGCCCATTCTACTTCAGGTATGACGTGCCTGACCCGTTCGTAGATCGGGGCTGTCAGTGTCTCGATTTCAGGTGTGAACTGTGTCACATCCGGTTGTATGGTGGTTTCGTGCATTGTCCTGATGGAATCGAAGCTGGCCTGCGCTATCGTAGTCTCCGGCATGGTGCCGGGTCAACGGCCACGTGATCCAGGCTACCTGGCCCGCCGGACTGCCGGGCGGTGTTTCACGGGCCAAAATGCGAGCGCCGTCACATCCCGGGATGTCCTTCACCATGCATTATGGTGTCTTCCCGTCAACCGTTGAAGGCCTGATGGCATCTGGCAAAGAAAAGAACGACGTTCTGGCCGACTATATTGCGTTCCTGACAGCACTGTTGCCCCAGACAGTGGGCGTCATGTGCTACGACCGCAAGGGCCACCTGTTCTGGGCCTGGAGCGCTCCGGATGCCAGCGGCGTTGAACTGACCGATACCTACACCGGTGCGCTTGCCGGTGTGCTGAAATCCAGCCGCTTCAGCCGCGAGTCATCGCGGGTGAGCCTGGGTTCGGCGACCGCGTATATCGCCCGGCTCGAAGGAGCCAGGGGGCGTGCCCTGGGCGCGCTTACGGTACTGGTGGACAAAAAAACCGGCAGCATGCCGTACGAGTTTTGCATCAATATGCTGCAACCCGTGCTCAGGAGTCTGCAAAGAGAGCTTTCATTGCGGTTTCGTCTGCTGGACAGCCGCAAAAAACTCAGCGTGCAGGCAGCAGAAGAAAAGCTGTTGCACAGCATCGAGCAGCTTGCACAACAGCGCCAGCGGTGCGAGGTCACGCTCAATGCCGTGCTGGAGCAGTGCCAGAAATATCTTGGTATCGAGACCGCGATTCTCGTCGTACCGGACAAACGAATCCGGCTGGTTCGCGGCTGCGATACGGTCAGTTCTACGGAAGTAGAGCTGAAGCTGCATGATTACCTGCAGGATACCGGCAGTACCGCCACGAATATTCTGCGCGGCCGCGATCCGGAGGTCAGTGCAGACGGAACCATGTTGTCGATGCCGGTTCTTCAGGAGGGCCGGCGGGTCGCCGGTATGCTGTCATTGGGTGGCTGGAGCGATGCCGCCTTCAGTCCGCGGCGAAGATCCCGCGTGCTGCGCTATCTCGTTTCGCATATCGAAAATATCATCGATCGTGACTATGACGCACTCACCGGCCTGATGAGCTGGAGCCTGTTTGACAGCGTCTTCGTTGAAACATGCAGATCAGCGGACCGGCCGAGCCATGTCATGCTCAATCTCGATCTGGATCAGATGCATGTGGTCAATGATTCCTTTGGCCGTGACGGCGGTGACAGGCTGTTGCAGATGTTTGCCGATGTCATGCGCGAGCATCTTCCGGGCTGTCTGATGGCCCGTATTACCGGTGACAATTTCGTGGCGCTGATTACCGATATCGACGAAGCGGAAGCACTGCAGCGTGCCGAGAATATTTGCGATAGCTTTCACGAAATGGAATATGTCGACTGAATCCAGTCGCACCCTCCGTCCGTCAGTATTGGTCTCGGGCCGTTCAGCGGGACTCCCGATTCAGCTTCGGAAGTGTTGTCTTCCGCCCAGGTGGCCTGCCAGGCGGCTAAGGACCGGGGCCGGGGCCGTGTCGAAGTATACCGGGATGCCGATGCCAGCATCGTGCGCCGGCTCGACGATATTCAGATGGTCGGCGAGGTTCGCAGTGCCATCGAAAACGGCCGGCTGGCGACTTTTGCCCAGCCTATT
>JAJRXW010000083.1 GCA_024276095.1 Gammaproteobacteria bacterium | reverse complement strand
GGCGAACAGCACGATATGCTTACCCGGAGTATTGCAGGACTACCGGAACCGGGCTGCTGTGGCGGATCCGCGCTGGGGTCAGTTCGACCTCCCTTGCGAAAGAGAAGCGGTATCCAGCTGCCTGATTATCTGTGCCGCCGCATCCAGCCCAGCAGGCCCAGTGCCGAAGCGAACAGCCAGACTGCTGCAGGCACCGGTACGGTGGAGGCCGCGTACTCGCCCGTCCGGTCGAAACCATTGATCGGCAGGTTTCCGCTGACTGTGATGAAAACCGAGTCGATCATTGTGATGTTCAGGCCGGTGATATCAACGTTGAAGACAGATGCAATGCCGTTGTTGGGCAGTGTCTGCACCGGGGAAGTCGCCGTGTCGACACCATCGAAAACAGAGACAGAGAACAGCCAGGAGCTTTCATTATTATTGGCAATGTTCAGGGAGAAGGTATCGAAGCCGGACCAGTCAATACCGAGCCCGGTCAAGCCGATATCGGCAATATTCACGCCGTTTGCCGAGAAGCCCCAGACGGTTGTATAGCCGGCACCGGTAGCGGTCTCGGCAGTTTTAAATGTGAGAGGACTGCCGGTGGCGCTGATCTGGGTGAAATTCTGAATATCGGCAGGCCTCAGCGATACCGTCATGGCGCCGGCCTGAAGCGGTGCGCCAAGTACCAGTACCAGCATGGCGACAGTTATTGCCCGGTGTTTTCTGGGGCCCGCGTCGGGACCTGGCCCGGTGAGTACTGGCGCCGTGCACAACTGGCCGATACAGCGGGATAACATACTGGCAAGAACTGCCTTCATACTGGCTTCCTCTCTGGTCTCACTCGAGCTTGCAATACCCGGTCCAGCTGCAAAAGCATGCTGGCGGTGAGTCAATACGGTTTCGGCAGTTGTTGTTGCGGGCCTGATCCGGTTTGGTTCTTATTGGTTCGAATCAGTACTGACGTTACTTTGCACCAGGCAGGGAAAGAGTTCATGACCCATATGGGGTATAGGGCTCATATATTCAACATTTAACATAATAGAAACAGGCGCTTGGATTACGTTGATGCTGCGTCTCAAGAGCTTGTGTTGTCCGGATGGGAGCAGTTTCCACAATATGGATAACGGGGATTGCCCTGGTGATCGGGCCGGCAGGAAAAAGGGACGGGGTTATTATTCCGGAGGAAAAACAAACCCGTCCCTGTAGTCAGGGCCCAGCCGCCCCATCCTTGCTTACACCGAGGGCTGCCCGCGCGTTATTGCCATGGGCAGCCCGGCCTGCGATGCGATTACTGCTCTATGAGCACCAGGTTGTATGGCTGGGTTGATATGCCTTCCACGGTTGAGATCCCGAAAACAAAGTATTTTCCGTTGATTTCGTTAACCATGACCGTGAAATCTTCTGAAGCCAAGCCCGCGAGCAGCGGGTCCAGAACAGCACTCACAACACCGGGAGAGGATTGCGTTCCAAAGGTGACGGTAACCTCCTGGTTTTCAGTGCCGGCCTCAATGTCAAAATAGGTGCCGCCATCAAGTGCGCCCGCCGCGTTCGGCCGGCCCCATATCAGTGCAGTATCGTCCCCGGTGGATCCATTTCTGAACAATACGCCCCGGAATTCTTTTCCGGCAAGCGCAGCAGCGCTGAGATCGACATTCGTTGCCGGAGCTTCCATCCCGATAAAGCCACCCGCATTGGGGCCATTGTCGCCGATAAGAAACCCGGAGGGAGTCAGGCCCACAATCATGGGGTCGCCGTCTTTACTTATCCTGCCTTCGGCGCAAGTGAATCCTGCACCGGAAGTAGTGGCGATGGCTGTACCGTCAAGCTGGTAGAGATCGTGAACAAAATCGAAGCTGGAGCCCGTGACCGTGGAGGTAGTGACTCCATACGCTTCGCTGCTGTTGGCATCCCAGCCGGCATATGGCATCACTGTCCAGTTGTAGCTGGCATTGGCTGTCGGGCAGGAACCCTGTGCCGTGGCAACGATTACATCGCTGTCAGCTCCCGCCGGCCGGATAACGAGCGCGGTTCCCGGTACCTCGAAGGCAAAGGCGATAGCCGGATTGGCGGGAGTAGCGATTACCGCCGGGTTGCTGCTGGAGGTGACGGATAATTTCAGGAAATCACTCGGCAACGTGGTGTAGGTGCCCGAATAGCTGTGGGTCAAGGTTACGTTCTCGGCAACGAAAGTGTTGTCCTCGTTCAGCGTCCATGTCCAGACATCACCCGGGCTTTGGGTGCCCAGATACGTAGTGCCCTGGTCAGCCACGACGGCCACAGTGCCGCCGCCGCTGCCGCCGCCGCATGCGGTTACCAGCACCGCAAGCAAAACTGCCAATATGGTTTGCCCCGGTATCCCTGGGATTTTTCTGATCATGTTGCTCTCCTTCGACCGTTGCTGTGGCAGCCTGATAGCTGCGGGCGCTGCCAAGCTCGCAGCATCTAATATATCGTCGGCAGAACGAGCCGAAACTTTAGGCCAAAGGATTTCCTGTATTGGCAGGGCCGCGAAAACGGCCTGCAGCCACGGTCAGCGGATTAACCGCCTTTGGTGTGGCGCTCTACTTCTTCGAGCCATTCCGGCCAGGCCGGGTATTCACTGGGCTTCCAGATCGACAGCATGAACCGGTCCGCTTCCTCCTGGCTCCATATACCGCTTTCGACGGCATATCTGGAGTAGAACGCGCTCACGCGGTAGTTTGCGGCGCAATGGATGAAGATTTTCTTGTCCCCCGTTTGATTCAGCTTGTTCCTGAACTGTACGTATTCCTCCAGTTTTGGCGCAGAAAAGTCAACCGGAAGGTACCAGTACTCGATGCCCTGGTCCTGGACGATCGAGCGTTCGTTTTCCAGGGCATGTTCGCTGCTGTCGGGCAACAGGTTGATAACCAGCTCGATGCCCTCGTCACCGAGTGTGGTGAGGTGTTCCGGCCGCGGGATTCCGGCCGTGGCGACAGCGTCGCTTACCGCTCGATAGTTGTAGGCTTGATCGATACTCATTGCGCAATAAACCCGGCCAGTTTCCGGTCGTCAAAGAACTTCTGAATCAGGTCGCTCACAGCGGCATTTATGATCGCTTCGTTCTCATCGGCGAAGTTGACAAAGAACTTGCGCTGCTCTTCATCGACACGATAGAACTCTTCGTATGTGCCGGCTTTTGTTTCGACTTCTACCTTCATTGCAGCATTCATATGAACGCCGCCTGTCCAGAATCCCATCGAGGTGGAGTACTTCAGCTCGCGCAATTCAACGAGCAATGAAATATCCGCTTTTTCCGAAGGCGAAACAGGCTGAAATCCCCTGGCTGCCAGGCCTTTGGAGATTTCCTCCAGGAATATCTCTGCTACATCCTGGTCAGAAGTAATGGCGGCGCCGGACATCGCCCCCGTGCCTCGGCGCCCCAGCGTCTTGTCGGCACGTTCATCCTGTACTGAAAGGGCGACCGTTCTGCCCTTCCCGGTATCCGATCGCGCTACTTCTACCTCCGGGTCGATCGTTGCCTGCTGGGATACAAATGTACAACCGGATATTATCAGGAGCATAACGGCAGGGCAGGTGCGAAATACTGAAGATAGCGAAGCAGTCATAGAGTTCTCTCCCTTTTGGTTTTTCCAATTGCAGTAACCAGTTGCATTAACGTTAACCTGGAATATATCGAATGCCGATTGGCCGGTTGATTATACATAATAGATAGTTGATTCTCGCCTGGCACTTAAAGCAGCGGCCGCAAAAGCGAGCAGCGATTTTGCGGCCGCTGCTTTTACTGGCTAGAAGGCCGGATTGGTGCTGCCGAACTCGATTTTCGAATTCGCCTGATTTCACGAAGTTCCTGTTGTTCAGATCGCTGTGCATGGTAAAGATCCCACCGAGTTTGAACATTCATCCAAAAAGCTGGTGTCACACCAAAATACTTACCGAGTCGAAGAGCCGTGCTTGGCGTAATACCCCGCCGCCGATTTACCAATTCATTGACTCGTTGATAAGGCACATGAATACCTTCCGCCAATGCCCGCTGTGATAGATCCATTGGCTTTAGAAATTCTTCCAAGAGCATTTCACCTGGGTGGTGTGGTTCTCGATGTGTAGGTATTCGGGCCATTATAAAAACCTCTCAATCATGATAATAAACAATTTTCACATCAGACGGACCATCATCGTTCCAGGCAAAACAAATACGGTACTGTCGATTGATCCGAATGCTGAATTGCCCTTGATGATCATTTTTCAGCGGCTCAAGTCTGCGGCCCGCCGCTGCAACCGGTTGGGCTGCATGCTTCATGGCAATCATGTAGTTTGACTGCTCAAGTATCTGAATACCGATACCCACTGACTCAATCGGAGGTTACCTGTGCTCCGCCCAAGTCGCACGATGATCGTTCTTCGCGTCGGATTCACGTAGAGAAACTGACCGTCTTTCCCCTGGGCCAGATAGTCTCCCTCGTCTTCGGACAACAGCCACCACGAGTACCCATAGCTCCAGAAGCCGGCCGCTCTGAAGTTCGGAGGCCATATGGCATTATCGATAGCTCCCGACCGGACTGAGTGCTCAATCCAGTCGGCGGACAGTATTCGCTTTCCTTCCCATTCTCCACGCATCAGATAGAGGCGCCCCAACTTGGCAAGGTCTCTGGCGGTCCCGGCCAAGCAGCACCACGCTTTTTCCAGCCCGTCGTCGCGATCGAGCGACCACACGCCGGACTGCTCCATTCCCAGCGGCGCCCAGATCCGTTGCTGGGCGTAGGCGGTAATCGTTCTCGGAACGAGCGCACGGCTCAGCATGAGGGACAGTAGTGCCGTATCGCCCGATTTGTACTGCCATTCTGTTCCCGGCTCGACGTGCATGTGGAAGTTCAGCATCATCCGCTCGATGTCTGACGTGTAGTTGAAGGGCACATGCAGGCCAAATGGATTGTCGTCCTCAACATAATCGATTCCCGACGTCATGGTGAGGAGATGCCTGATCGTCACGTGATCGAACCCATGCCCCTTGAGTTCTGGCACGAAATCGACGACAGATTGATCGACGGAGCTGATGATTCCGTCATCAATGGCCGCGCCGATGAGAGCGGATGTGAAGGACTTCGAGACGGAGAAGTACTGGGACAGCGATGTGGCCGTGTGACCGTTGTAGTAGCGTTCGAAGCGAATGGTGTCGTCCTTTATGATCAAGAAGGCGATCGTCACACTGGTGGAAAGCAAGTCCTCCAGGTTCCTCGGCCCATCGGCTTTCACTTCCACGACTTCCGGAACGTGCCAACCACCCGGCAGCTCGAGGAATCTGTAGG
This sequence comes from Gammaproteobacteria bacterium, assembly GCA_024276095.1. Taxonomy (GTDB): domain Bacteria; phylum Pseudomonadota; class Gammaproteobacteria; order Steroidobacterales; genus JAJRUG01. The sequence goes on along the minus strand of JAJRXW010000083.1, from coordinate 1,714 downwards.
GTGACACGCTGGCGCTCAGATGCCTGGAGGGGTAGTGCTTGAAGTCGTCGATCGTGGTGCTGCCATAGCGGATGAAACGCTGCACGGCGTTGTAGCCGCCTGACGGGCCTGCCACGATGAACCATCTCGCAAAGACCGCCGTGCATGCCAGGACGATGATCGCCACGGGGACAACAAGAAGCCATGTAGCTCGTTTCCTGCTCAGCATGTCGGATGCCTCAGGTCTCGTCCGGCGGTGATACGTCGACAGCTAGAGTAATTGCAGCCCAATGCCGGCGACAGCGGCGCAAAAAACGCACAGCCGTTTTAGCATCCGGCACCGCTGGTGCAAACTGCTTCGCCTGGTCATTTTCCTACACCTTGATGATTCTTCCATAAGAAATCGGGCCTTCACGATCAATTCCTAAGTATTCGTAGGTTCTTCGTTCCGAAGGTTTGTCCATATTGATTGCGATTAACCTAAACCTCTTTCCTCTGCTGCGGCAGGAGAAGTAATGACCATCATAATGACTTTCAATGCGACAACGATTCGCGCATCAGTAGGCATCGCGGCTCCTCTGGCGGTCTAACGTCCGCGGTAACGGGGCGGGGGATTGATCTGGATTGGGCGGAGCGAACGGGAGGCCCTGTTCCCGCTCCCGTTCACCGCTTTGTTATCGTGTGGAACAAACAGGTTGACACGCATCGGCCCCCGGTTCAGGGGCCTCCCTGAGTTGCCTGCAACGGGCCTCACAGTGTTCGGCGTTCGATTGATTATCAGGGAGGCCCGAAGCGAAATCAAGTTCCGGCCGACACGCCCGCCCACACCGGTCGGCCAAGGCCAGCGAACCACGAAAAACGCCGGTTCAAACACGGATTGCCGTGCCCAGTCCGCCCCATTGCTAGAAGCGAACCGGAGAACCGGAACGCCGGGCAACGATAACGCCTCAATAACCGGCGCGACTGCGATGTAAGGTAAAAGCCAGCGGCGGGGGGAAATCCGTGTATGGAAATCGTGCCACTGACCGAACACGGATTTCACCCCGCTCAATACGTGCTGCGAGAGGCAGCTCAATAACTCGCTGATATGCCCTGCGTATTTCTACGAGTAGAGCACGTCCCAATCCAGATTGCTGCGTCTCGTAGTTTGTTGCTGCCGCTCGCAATTCCTCCTCGGCTTCGGGGAGGATGCGAACCAAGGTCATTTCAATTGCCGCTCAATATCCGACAACACCCGTTCCGCATTTTGTCCTTCCGTTTGGCCTGTATCGTAAGCCGTAAGACGGCGCTCGGCCTCATCCAGCCATAGCTCAGTGACGTCTTCGTCCTTGCCTGGATCCAGACTGTCAATGAGCGCCAGCGCAATTCGTGCACGATCCCGGTGCGGGAGGCGAATTACCTGATCTTCAAGATTTGTGTCGCTCGACTTCATGATGTCACTTTAGAGCCGGAGTGAACGGCCGTCAACGCTCGAATCCATGTAGTTGCTTAAATTTAGCCCCATAACGAATGACATGGACCTCCCCACTCAAGCGGTATCTACGTGCCAGAATGGAGATGTCATTTACTTCCAAACAAAGATTGAGGAGATCCACGAACCATATTATCCACTTCGGCATTGATTTAGCCAAGAATTCGTTTGCTATCTGCGGCGTTGATGCGCACGGCAAGATCCAACTGCGAAAAACCCTCAAGCGCAAGCAGTTACTCGAGTTCTTCGCCAATCGTCCACCCG
>JAJRXW010000082.1 GCA_024276095.1 Gammaproteobacteria bacterium | reverse complement strand
GCGGATGGCAGTTTGTTGATCCACGACGGGTGGACGTTCTGCCGGAAATTGCCGATCGGACTCATGAACTTGCCTGCTACGAAAGCGAGGTAATCGTTGAGAAAGATATCGATGGCACTGTATTCCAGCCCCACCGATGTCTCGCCGTTCTCGGCAACTTCAACTTCCAGCTCCGACTCCCACATGATCCGGTCACCATACTGAAAGTGAAAAATTGGATTGAAGTTGACGAGATCGAAAGAGTCCGTGCCGTTTTCCTGACTGGTAAACCCCGCTGCAGCATAACCTGCGAGATGGGTCACACCGGTGGTATCTCTCCATTCATTGGCCGATTTCTCGGCTCGCTGCGCAGTCTGCGTCGCCAAAGCCACCTCGGTCTTAAGGGCCTGCAGTTCGCCTGCGGAGCTCTCCTGCGTCGCCCCTTCCTGCCTGGCTTTCACCAGCTCTGCCCGCAGAGCCGCGAGTTCTTCGGCCATCGCTGCGGTTTTCGCTTCCAGAGCCTCGAGGCGGGCGAGATCTGTCTGTGCCAGCACCGGCATGGATGCCATCATCAGGATGGACAGCCACGCGGTCACGGCTATCCGTTTGCGTGAATTTTTCATCGGGGTCTCCTTAAGCATTGCCGCGAGTCTCCGCACCGGGTTTCAGGAAAGGAATGCGAACTTGGCTCACGGTCTACAGTAGATGAACGGGGCAAGTGCCCGCACGAGAATAACACTGGATGATCTCCTTCGTCAGTAGTCGACAAACGGGCGACGATACCGGGTCGCTAGTTCAGACAGCGGCGGCCGCTGCGCATGGCTGAAACACCGCAGTGAGCCACAACACGGCAAACAGCCCAAGAGCGCTGCGCGCCCACGGTGTCTGTCGTTGCCGGATACTGGTCACCAGATTCAAGGGTTCTCTCACTACGGTCGTTCCTGCTACCGGCATATCGTCACCCGGCCGGTCGACGATGAACCATTCGGATATATACATACGCATCTACGTAGAGCCTGCTCGCGGGAGCGGCACCCCATGCGTCGATCCGCCTGATATCACTGGCCTGCCGGCCAAAAGGGCCCGGTCCGGGCAGATGGAATTCTTTCAAAACTGTAATCATTCTGTCATGCGACAGAAAGCTGGTCGCTGGTACTGTGTCTGATATTCCTGAAGCAGGTACGTTTGGCGAAATGAGCATAGACTAGGCTCCAGGCGGGTATACCCGGAGCCGGTTAAATCAGGCAGGAAACCAGACCATGAGTGAACACTCGAACCAGTCGGCGTCCACGGACATGCGGCGACGCCATTTCCTGATCGCAACGACATCAGCACTGGGCGTTACCGGCCTGATCGGCGTTGCGGTTCCTTTTGTTGCTTCCTGGCTTCCCAGCGCACGCGCGCGCTCGGTGGGCGGGCCTGTCGATGCCGACATCGGCAAGCTGGAGCCCGGCCAGCAGGTCACACTGAAGTGGCGGGGCAAACCGATCTGGATCCTGCGCCGTACGCCGCAGGTACTGGCCGATCTCGATTCCGCCCAGCTCAGGGAGCACCTGCGGGATCCGGATTCGACCGTGGAATCCCAGCAACCCGAGTATGCACGGAATGCCTACCGGTCTATCGAATCAGAGTACCTGGTGGTAGTCGCGATCTGTACGCACCTCGGCTGCATCCCGACCTATCGCCCGGATCGCGCTCCCAGCGATCTCGGAGCTGACTGGGTGGGCGGCTACTACTGCCCGTGCCATGGATCGAAGTTCGACCTGGCCGGCAGGGTATTCAAATCGGTCCCGGCGCCGACCAACCTGGTCGTGCCGCCCTACCGGTACCTGTCACCAACCCGGATTCAGATTGGCAAGCATACTGAAAAACGCACAGATCAGAAAAGGTAGTTTGTAATGGCAAATACGATCGAGTCCCCTGGCGAACAGCCGATACCGACAGATCCGGTCTGCGGCATGCAGGTCAGCGCCGACAGCGAGCACCGGCATACTCACGATGCCGTCGAGTACCTGTTTTGCAGCACCTCATGCCATGACAGGTTCATTGCCAACCCGGGTCAATTCCTGCACCCGAATGCTGCACAGGAAAAAGAACCTGCCGGCGCAGCCGAACCCTGTCCGGATGGCAGCTGTAAAACCGACACCTCGCTTTATACCTGCCCCATGCATCCGGAAATACGGCATGCCGGCCCGGGCAGCTGCCCTAGGTGCGGCATGGCACTGGAACCCATGACTGTGACGCCTGTTGCGGTACGCACCGAGTACACCTGCCCCATGCATCCGGAAATCGTGCAGGATCAGCCCGGCAGCTGCCCCAAGTGCGGCATGGCGCTGGAACCGCGCACCATAGAGGCAGAGGAAGACACCAGCGAACTGGACGACATGACGCGGCGCTTCTGGGTAAGTGCCGTGCTGGCAATCCCGGTTTTCATCAGTGCGATGGGCGCCGAATTCTGGCCGGAAGCACTGGCAAAAATCATGCAGCCGGCTTCCCGCCAGTGGTTTGAACTGATACTGGCAACGCCGGTGGTGCTGTGGGGCGGCTGGCCGTTTTTCGTGCGCGGCTGGCAGTCGGTCCGGACCTGGAACCTGAACATGTTTACGCTGATCGGACTCGGTGTCGGCGTGGCCTGGATCTACAGCGTAGTCGGCGTGTTGCTGCCGGATATTTTCCCCGCAACAGTACAGAACGATGCGGGCGTCATACCCGTCTACTTCGAAGCCACGGCGGTCATCATCGCACTGGTCCTGCTGGGCCAGGTACTGGAGTTACGCGCACGCAGCAGCACCAATGCCGCGATCAAGGCGCTGCTGGGCCTGGCGCCCAATACCGCCCGGATCGTGCGCGCTGACGGCACCGAGGAGGACATCCCGCTGGAGCAGGTTCAGCCCGGCGACATCCTGCGGGTACGACCGGGTGACAAAGTCCCGGTGGATGGAACCGTCCAGGAAGGCGAAAGCAACGTAGACGAGTCCATGGTCACCGGTGAGCCCGTTCCGGTTGAGAAAACGCCGGGCGACAGACTGATCGGCGCAACGATCAATGGTACCGGCAGCCTGCTGATGCGAACCGAAAAAGTGGGGGCCGATACGCTGCTGGCACAGATCGTACAGATGGTGGCCGATGCACAACGGTCCCGCGCGCCGATACAAAAACTTGTGGATACCGTGGCCGGCTATTTCGTTCCCGTGGTCGTCATCATCTCCATCGTAACGTTCATCGTCTGGAATCTCTGGGGCCCGGAGCCGGCTTTGGCCTATGCGGTGATCAACGCCGTGGCGGTGTTGATTATCGCCTGCCCCTGCGCACTGGGGCTGGCCACGCCGATGTCGATCATGGTCGGCACCGGCAAGGGCGCCATGATGGGGGTACTGATCAAGAACGCCGAAGCACTGGAAGTACTGCGCAAGGTAGACACGCTGGTCGTCGACAAGACCGGTACGCTGACCGAAGGCAGGCCCACGCTGGTATCGATCGTCGCTGCGGATGGTTTCCAGGACAATGAGGTGCTGCTGCTCGCTGCCAGCCTGGAGCGCGGCAGCGAACATCCTTTGGCCGAAGCGATCGTCCGGGGAGCAGAAGAAAGAGATGTCACGCTGCTTAAAACCGATGATTTCGAATCCATCACCGGCAAGGGTGTAACCGGAAGGGTCAACGGCCGGACGGTAGCGCTCGGCAATATCAAGCTGCTGGAAAGCCTCGGCATCGATCCGGCCGGGTTACCCGAGGCAGCCGAAGCCGGACGGGCAAAAGGCCAGACCGTCATGTTCGTGGCCATAGACGGCCGGGCAGCAGGACTGATTGGCGTTGCCGACCCGATCAAGGACTCGACAGCGGAGGCCATTCGCGACCTGCATGAAGAAGGCGTCAGGGTAGTCATGCTGACCGGTGACAGCCGGACGACTGCCGAAGCAGTGGCGTCCACGCTGAACATCGACCGGGTAGAAGCCGAAGTACTGCCGGACCAGAAAGCCGAGATTGTCAAAAAGCTGCAATCCGAGGGTTACATGGTTGCCATGGCCGGCGACGGCATCAACGATGCTCCGGCACTGGCCCAGTCTCATGTGGGTATCGCCATGGGGACAGGTACCGATGTCGCCATGGAAAGCGCCGGCGTCACGCTGGTAAAAGGCGACCTGCGCGGCATCGTTCGGGCCCGGCGGCTGAGCCGGGCAACCATGAGGAACATCCGTCAGAATCTTTTCTTTGCCTTTATCTATAACGCCCTGGGCCTGCCGGTAGCCGCCGGAGTTTTGTACCCGGTTTTTGGCCTGCTGCTGTCACCGATGATTGCCGCTGCCGCCATGAGCTTCAGCTCGGTTTCAGTGATCGCCAACGCGCTGCGTTTGCGTAACGTGCGTATGTAAGTATGTAAGTCCTTGTCCGGTGGTGAGCGCCATGCCTGGAAAAGTTTCGCAGAAGCCTGAATCACTCAAGGAGGCACAGATGGATTACAGAAAAGTGACGGCTATCGTCCGGCCTGCTGTCCTCGAAAAGGTCGAGGCAGCGTTACAGGCCATGAATGTCCCCGGCGTCAGCGTAACCAAGGTCAAAGGCTACGGTGAATATGCCGATTTCTTCAAACCCGACTGGATGGCCGGGTACGCGCGCATCGAGGTCTTCGTCGGACGCCATCAGGCAGATGAGACGGCGCGGGCCATCATGGATGCGGCACACGTCGGCCTGGAAGGTGACGGAATTGTGGCCATCCTGCCGGTAGAAACTGTCTATAACATTCGCACCGGGACATTGTGCGAGCACGAAATGTGGGAATAGCTGTAAATCGTCGGGGCTGATGCACGGTCCCGGTCGATAAACACGCAGTAGATACGCCGGGTGGTGTCACCCGGGCGTCATACAGGCCGGTACTGTCCGGCAAGGAGG
>JAJRXW010000081.1 GCA_024276095.1 Gammaproteobacteria bacterium | reverse complement strand
GGCGGCGAGCCGTTTAAAGTGTATGCCGCGATCCTGGCAAGCGCACTGCTGCTGCTGCTCATCACCGGCTTTATCATGGCCTGGCAAATGCCGAAATTACGCAGGCTTACTCTGGGAACGACGGTACTGGGCATCGCGTTTTTCGTCGCACTGACCCTGATCAGCTGACCCTGATCGACTGACTCTGATCGACCGACCCTGGTCAGCCGATCGTTCCGGATGCCGGTGGCGAGCTGCCGCACCGGCAGTCGGCCTGAACCAGAGAAAGGCTGCGGGCCGGCGGCGCTATTTTTCCCGCAGCAGGCGCATGCCGTTGAGCGTCACCAGCAGCGTCGCGCCCACGTCGGCCAGCACGGCCATCCACAAAGTCGCAATGCCGGGGATCGCCAGCGCCAGGAAAGCCAGTTTCAGGCCAAGACTCAGGGCAATATTTTCCGACAGTACACGACGGGTGCGGCGGCTGATGCGTACAATCGTCGGCAGGCGGGAAAGATCGTTCTGCATGAGTACGATATCCGCCGTTTCCATCGCCTGGGCGCTGCCGGCACCCATGGCAATGCCGATCCGGGCGGCCGCCAGGGCGGGCGCATCGTTGATGCCATCGCCCACCATCACTGCACTGCCGTATTCGGTCTCGATGTCGTGGATCGCGCTGAGTTTCTGATCGGGAAACAGCCCTGCCCTGACCTCGTCAATCTCGCCGATTTTTTGCGCGATACTTTTGGCTACCGCAAGATTGTCGCCCGTGAGCATCACCGTGCGAATCTCCGGCGCAACCTCGCGCAGTTCTTTCAATGCCGCGATACTGTCTTCGCGGGGCTGGTCTTCGACCTCGATATAACCGAGCACATCCTTGTCACGCGCGACAATCATCACGGAGTGCTCTTTGCCGGCAGCGAGTACCGCCTCCGGCAAATCGATATCGTCATGGCCCTTTTCGTCGAACATCGCCGGGCTGCCGACCGCGATGCGTTCTCCCCCGGTCTTGCCGCATACCCCGCGCCCGGCATGGGCAGTAACACCGGTTGCAGGCGGATAGCGGTCCTGCACGCTGCGCGTGGCCGCTTCGGTCAGCACCGCATGCGCCAGCGGATGCTCGGACCCCGATTCGACCGAGGCTGCCAGTGCCAGCATGTCGTCGCATTCGTCGCATTCGCTGGCTGTTGAAGGATGCTCACAGTCCATGCCCTGCATGGCCGCTACTTCCGGGCGCCCGCGGGTCAGCGTGCCGGTCTTGTCGAATGCGAATACCCGCACCTTGTTGATCTCGTCCAGTTGCGCACCGCCTTTCACCAATACACCCAACTGGGCCAGGCGGGTGAGCGCGCTGACCACGGTAACCGGAATACTGATGACCAGTGCACAGGGACAGGCAATGATCAGCAGGGTCAGCCCCCGGTAGAGCCAGCCGCGCGTCCCGTCCGGGGTATCCAGGAACGGCTGGCCAAATACCAGCGTCGGGATCAGGATCACTGCAATGGTCAGCAGGACAACGCCCGGCGTATACCATTGGGCAAAGCGGTCGATGAACCGCTCGGCCGGCGAACGCTGCGACTGCGCCTGCTCTACCAGCCTTGCAATGCGGGCGATGGTGGCATCCCCGGCAAGGCGGCTGACGGCAATCTGCAAAACCGCCTCGCCGTTCACCGTACCGCCGAACACCTCATCGCCGACTTCCCGGCGAACCGGCATGCTCTCGCCGGTGATGGCCGATTGATCGATCGAGGACACCCCTTCGACAATCGTGCCGTCAACGGGAATACGCTCGCCGGGTTTCACCAGCACGATATCGCCAATCACCAGTTCGCTGATCGGCACCACGCTGCGATGATAGTGCGGCTCCTGGCCATGATCGTGATCGCCTGTCATACCCTGGTCGTCATGCCGGCCCGAATGGGCGTGCAATACGGTGGCTTCCAGGGGCTGCAGTCGAAACAGGCCGCGCAACGAGTCCCGCGACCGTTCCGCACTGTATCCTTCCAGCGCTTCACCCAGCGTAAACAGCAGAATGACCGTGACGGCCTCTCCTGCCGCGCCGATCAGCATCGCGCCGATCACGGCAATACCCATCAACAGATCAATGGTGATCCGCCGCGCGTAAATGAGTGAGCGCAGCCCCTTGCGCGCGATGGGAAAGCCGGCAATCAGTGTCACCAGCGCATAAATCCAGCTGAATACCGTGGCGGTCGTGGTCCCGTGTCCGGCCACAAACAGCCAGGGCAAAGTCACGATCAGCGCCCCTCCGGCGAGCAGGGCAAAGCGGGGAACCGGGGCACGCCACAGATAGCGAACGAAACCGGCAGCACCGCGCAATTCCGGCAGATCCGCATCCTGCGAGGCGCCTGCCGGCTCCTCATCCGAGACCAGGCTGTAACCGAGCCCCTTCACGCGGGTTTCCAGCGACTCACGGTCCACCGAACCGCGAATTTCCATCACCTCGGTGGCAAAAGTCACCTCCACCGCTTCCACGCCATCCAGTGCGGCCACGCTTTTTTCCAGCGTGATGGCGCAGTCGCCGCAGTCCATGCCGGCAATCCGGTACCGGACGGGTTCAGATTCG
>JAJRXW010000080.1 GCA_024276095.1 Gammaproteobacteria bacterium | reverse complement strand
TCGCCAACCGGCACCGCAGGTACGGCGACTGGCGCTGCCGCCGAAACTGAATTGCTGACCGAGCGAGTCGAAGATCTCGAGACCGAGCTGGAAAAAAGCCGCCGGCTTCTGGATTTGCGCGACAACGAATTAAGGAATCTGCAGGATCAGCTTGCCCGGCTGGAGGAGCAAAAGACTGCAGGTATGGCGGAGGATGCACCGCCGACCGATGCTGCCGAGCCGTTTGCGGAGCCCGGTGAGCAGGAGCCGGTTGCCGAAACGGAGGCCCAGCCGGCCGCAAGCCCGGCGCCCGAAGTCATGGCCGAACCGCCCGCTGCGAAGGATGAGGCGATCGAGCCGCCGGCGCCGCGTGGCGGTGCCGTGTCGACCACGGCGTCCGATGAATCGTCCTGGATGGATACCATCGGTGCTCTGTTTTCCAGTATCTGGCTGTATCTCGCGGTCGGCGTCACGCTGATTGTCGGCCTGCTGTTGCGGTTTGCCCGCCGTCGCAGCGAAGCGACAGACGATGACACGGGGCAATGGCAGGCGCTCAGTCCCGACGAAGAAGACGAAAGTATCGATCCGGTCAGCCATGAGGCGACGGAGCGCATGCGGGCTGCCAGGCCGGATGAAACCATTGTCGTCGAGGAGACCCCTCCCGCCGAGGAAACGGCTGACGGGCTGGATTTTTCCGATGATGACGAAGTATCGGCCAGCAGTGAAATTTCGCCGGCGGATACCATTGCAGAAGAAGCGATCGATCTTGGCGAGGCTGTTGAGGAAGAACTGCCTTTCGAGCGGACCATCAGCAGTGATGCTGCGCTGGATCTGGATACTGCGGATCCGGTTGCGGAAGCCGATTTCCACATGGCCTATGGTCTCTATGACCAGGCTGCCGATCTGTTGAACAACGCTCTGGCTTCGGAGCCGGATCGCCAGGATCTTCGGTTCAAGCTGCTGGAGGTCTATTTCATCTGGGAGAACCAGGGTGGATTCCTCAAGGAAGCCCAGGCTTTTGCGGATCGCACCGATATTCAGACGGATTCCGACTGGAATAAAATCCTCATCATGGGCCAGCAGATCTGCCCGGACGAAGCGCTGTTTTCGGGGACCCCCGAAGCGCCGTCCATGGATGAAGGGGTTGACCTGGCCTTCGGTGCGGATGACGATGCCGCCTCCGCCGATATGATCGATTTTTCGCTGGATGACGATGAGAGCGAACACAGCGTCGACGTTGACCTGACCGGTGCGCGGCCGGCTATTGGGCAGGAATCCGACGACGATGACGCCCTGGATTTCGATTTCGGTACGGACGATGACGATGACCGGGAGGCGGAGTCGCTGGAGTCGGGAGCCACGGTTGACCTGGATGTCGGTCTGTCCGATTCACCGACGATGGAAACGCCGACCGTTGAGGCGGCTGCTCACGATGCGCCCACCAGGGTAAGCCCGGAAATCGAGTCGGCCGGTGCCGAGTCGCCGACCATGGAAACACCGACCATTGAAACGCCTTCCATGGATGCCACGGCGGAAACGCCGACCATCGAAACACCGGCGGCCGATGTGGTTATGGATATCGGGGAGCTGGCCGATGAGGATGCCGGGACCATCAGCGAGCCGACGGCGGAACTGGAACTGGACGATCTGGGTCTCGATATCGACGGGCTGGACGATGCCGCCGCCGACCTGACAGCGGGACTGGAATCACTGGATGAGGACGATGCCACGATGGCATCTGACGTCATCGACCTCGGTGGCGACGACGATGAAACCCTGTTGACCACCGGCGCAGAAGATCCGGATTTTACTGCACCGGACGACGATGCCACCTCCGAGATCGAAGCCATCGATATAGGTGAGGATGATCCGCTGGATCTCGATGTTCTGACCACAGCACTGGAGAAGAGCGGTATCGAAGACGGCCCGGGTGGCGATACGGTCGAACAACCGGTTGTCGACGAAACTGCCGAGCAACCGAAGCTGGATATCGTCGATGAAGTGGCAACCGATGTGGATATCGGTGAAGCGTTTGTAGATGACTCCGGGCCCACGGAAGCCTTGAATGACACCGATGCACAGCCTCCGGATGGCCCCACGATGACGGAAGTCGGCACCAAGCTCGATCTTGCCAGGGCTTATATCGATATGGGTGACCCGGATGGAGCGCGCAGCATTCTCAACGAAGTCCTCGGTGAAGGCGCCGACGAGCAAAAGCAGGAAGCGCAGCAATTGCTGGATGACCTGGGCTGAGGACTGACAACACGAGTCACGGCGATTTGCATCGTTTTGCGCTTGGGCTGGAGTATGACGGCACCGGCTACAACGGCTGGCAGATCCAGAGCCATGCTCCCAGTATCCAGGACAGCCTGAACCGGGCACTTTCCCGTGTTGCCGACGAGACGGTCAGTTGTGTCGGCGCAGGTCGAACGGACACCGGAGTGCACGCCCGCGGACAGGTGGTTCATTTCGATACGACCGCCGAACGAACGCCGCGGTCATGGCTGCTGGGGATCAACAGCAACCTGCCAGACGACATTAACGTGCTGTGGGTGCAGGCCGTCGCTGACGACTTCCATGCGCGCTTTTCGGCGCTCGCCCGTACCTATTTCTACCGGATACTGAACCGCCCCGTACGGTCGGCCCTGGAGCGTGAGCGTGCCTGGTGGGTGCGACAACCGCTGGATATCGACCGGATGGCCGAAGGAGCCGGTTGGCTGCTTGGGCGGCATGATTTCAATGCCTTTCGCGCCTCATCCTGCCAGTCGAGCAGTGCCATCAGGGAACTGCAAACATTGCAGGCGAAGCGGGACGGCGCAGTCATCACCATCGAGTGCCGGGCGAATGCCTTTTTGCATCATATGGTGCGCAATATAGTCGGTTCGCTGGTGAAAGTAGGTCAGGGTGAGCAGGAACCCTCCTGGATGGGGCAACTGCTGGCGCAAAAGGACCGGACCCTCGCGGCCATGACGGCCCCGCCGCATGGATTGTATTTTGCCTCGGTGGAGTATGCCCCCCGCTTCAACATCCCGGCGTGATGCGCGCGGACAGCCCGTGGCGGAGCAATTACCCGGCATGTAAACCCGGCAAATAAACCCGGTAAATAAATGAGGGAAAGTCCCTGTCCTCAGGTGATATGTAACCCCGTCCTGTATATCATGCCCCTCATATGAGCTGGTTTGAAAAACTGATGCCGTCGCGCATCCAGACAGAGCGCCGCACGCGCTCCGTTCCAGAGGGCATCTGGATCAAATGCCCGGCATGCGGTGCGCAGCTTTATCGCGCCGAACTGGAGCGTAACCTCAAGGTCTGTCCCAAGTGCGATCACCATATGCGCCTTGAAGCGCGCGAGCGGCTGGAGTCGTTTTTCGATCCGGGCACCAGCCGCGAGATTTCCGAGAAACTGGCCCCTGAAGATCCGTTGAAATTCAAGGACAGCAAGCGCTACAAGGACAGGATCAGCCAGGCGCAGAAAAGTACCGGAGAGCGGGATGCCCTGGTCAGCATGACGGGGCTGTTGAAGGGAATCCCGGTGGTTACCTGTGCTTTCGAGTTCAGATTCATGGGCGGATCGATGGGCTCGGTGGTCGGTGAGAAATTTTCGCGGGCGGTCGGTTACTGCTGCGAGAACAGAATGCCGTTGATCTGTTATTCCGCCAGCGGCGGGGCGCGCATGCAGGAAGCGCTTTTTTCGCTGTTGCAGATGGCCAAGACCAGCGATGCGCTGGCCACGCTCTCGGAAGCCGGCATGCCGTATGTTTCTGTGTTGACCGATCCGACCATGGGCGGTGTATCCGCCAGTCTCGCAATGCTCGGTGACATCAACATCGCTGAACCCGGGGCCTTGATCGGGTTTGCCGGCCCGCGGGTTATCGAGCAAACGGTTGGCGAAACGCTGCCCGACGGGTTCCAGCGCAGCGAGTTTTTACTGGAGCATGGCGCGCTGGATATGATCGTGGATCGGCGCAATCTTCGCCACGAGATTGCCTGCCTGCTTGCCAAGGTGCTCAAGCGGGCAGCGCCACTGCCGGATGGGCCGGAAGAAACCTGATTCACTGGCTGCCTGGCTGCGGTGGCAGGAGTCTTTGAGCCCGTTCACCATCGATATGGGCCTCGACAGGGTCCATGAAACCCTGCAGCGGCTGCCGCTGGATACGCCGGCCGGCCACGTGTTTACCGTCGCGGGCACCAACGGCAAGGGCTCCTGCGTCAGGCTCCTCGAACAGGCGCTGCTCGATGCGGGGCGCATGCCCGGAGCCTACACGTCCCCTCACCTGGTGCGATACAACGAGCGGATTCGAATTGGCGGCAAGGACATCGGCGATACGGCCCTGGTCGCTGCCTTTGAGCAGGTAGAAAGACTGCGGGAGGATGTGCCGCTGACCTATTTCGAATTCGGTACGCTGGCCGCATTGTGCTGTTTTTCTTCAGCCGGTTGCGACGCGTGGATTCTCGAAGTAGGTATGGGCGGGCGTCTGGATGCCGTGAATGCGATCGACCCGGACTACAGCCTGATCACGACCATTGGGCTGGACCATGAACGATGGCTGGGCGCAGACATCGAGGCAATCGCACTGGAAAAGGCCGGGATCATGCGGCCGGGCAAACCGGTTTTTTTCGGTGACGAACCGGTTCCGGACAACATTCGGGCGCAGGCCGTGTGCACCGGCGCCGTACTGTCCTGTCTCGGGGAGGATTTTGGTTTCACTGCCGGGAACGGGTCCTGGTCCTGGAAGGGGCGCCAGTCCAGCCTGGCGGGGCTGAGTCGTTCATCCGGCATGACCGGCGCCCAGTTGCGTAACGTCAGCCTGGTTCTGGCTGCGCTGGAGTCCTGTGACCCCGGGATGGTCGCTGACCCGGCGCGGGTGGACGAGGTGCTGCGCAAGAGCTGTCTGCCGGGCCGTTTTCAGCGATTCGACAGCGATCAGCAGTGGATCCTGGATGTGGCGCACAATGCACAGGCGGCCAGCGTGCTGGCTGCACAGCTGCAGACGCTGGATGCGGTGCCCACGACCACAGCGGTGGTGGGCATGCTGGCAGACAAACAAGCGGCTCCTTTCATCCGCGCGCTGGCCGGACAGATCGACCGGTGCATCGTGGTAGCGCTGGACGATCCCGGGTCGGCAGATCCCGCGGACCTCGCCGCCCGGGCCCGCGCTGCGGGAATCTCGATGGTCAGTATTGCGCAAACGACAGGAGCTGCTTTCGAACAGGCCCGGCAACAGACCGGCACCGGCGGGCGGATACTGGTCTGCGGTTCATTCCGTATCATCGGTCCCGCGCTGGAGTGGCTTGGTTTATACTGACGCGGTGTGTGGAGTCTAAGTCAGAGACATGGATCGTCAGTTACTCGAGCGAATGGTTGGAGCAGGTGTGCTGGTACTTGCGCTGGTGATCATTACGCCCGCACTTCTGGACGGCAACCGGACCGAAAGCAGGGTCAGCCGCACGGCACCGTTGCCGGAGAATGGCGGTGAGATGCGCACTCATACCATCAGGCCGGATACGCAGGCCAAACGTCCGCCGGTAGCGCGCGATGTCGTCGTACCTGCCGAGACCGGGAGTGTTGCCGGGAGTGGCCGGGAAACCGGCAATGCAGTGAAATCCGGGCAGACGTCCGGCAGTGCAAAAGCTCCGCCAGTCAAGGAATCCCGAACCGAACCGAAACCGGTATCGAAGCAGCCATCATCACCGTCACCGAAAGCGACGACCGGTGTCGCCAAACCAGCGCCAGCCAAACCGGCAGCCCGTGCATCCGCACCGCCGCCGGCCAAATCTGCGCCCAATACCGGTGCCGGCTGGGTCGTTCAGCTGGGCAGCTTCGCAAGCAGGAAGAATGCCCAGGGCCTGGTCGACTCGGTTGCCGGCAAAGGATTTTCGTCTTACCTGTTGCCGCTGGCACGAAGTGGCCAGAAAACGCTGTACCGGGTACGCGTAGGACCGCCGGCGGACCGCAGCAAGGCCGAACGGCTGGTGTCGGATCTGAAAAAAGCCGGGTACCCCGGCCAGGTAGTGAAACAGTAGCAGTGGTTTTAGCCACGACAGGAGCAGTACATTGATCGTCGTTGATTATGCCTTGCTGGTGGTGCTGGGACTCTCTGCAGCCGTCGGTTTGTTTCGTGGTTTTATCAAGGAAGCCCTGTCACTGGTTACCTGGGCGGTGGCGATCTGGTGTGCATGGAAATTCGGCATGCCCGCCGGAGAGGGATTGCCGCAGTTGTACGACAGCCATGTCGTGCAGCTCTGGCTGGGTCGTGCCGTCATCCTGGTCGCGGTATTGATCACGGGCGGGCTTCTGGGCCGCCTGTTGACCTACCTGACCGACAAGAGCGGATTGACCGGCACCGACCGCCTGGTTGGAGGGGTTTTCGGTCTGGGGCGGGGTATTTTGCTGGCCGGATTGCTGGTTACCATTTTGCAGATGACGGGCTTTGAGCAGGAACCTTGGTGGCAGGACTCCAAGCTGATACCGTATGCCGCGCCGATAGCAGGCATTCTGCGCGACGCGGCGATGGACGGAATAGATTTATTGCAGGAACAAGCTGCTGGCGAGCAGATATGAATACCCGAATGGAGACCAGCTTTCGTGTGTGGAATTGTTGGAATAGTTAGTCATAGTCCGGTCAACCAGGGTATTTACGATGCTCTGACAGTCCTTCAGCATCGCGGGCAGGATGCCGCCGGTATCATGACGGATGACCGCGGTACGCTGGCCACCCGAAAGGACAACGGCCTGGTGCGCGATGTTTTTCGCACCCGGCACATGAGACGACTGCGCGGCAATATCGGGATCGGCCACGTGCGCTATCCAACTTCCGGATGGTCCAGTGCGGCGGAGGCCCAGCCGTTCTATGTCAACTCTCCGTACGGGATTTGCCTGGCTCACAACGGCAACCTGACGAATACCGAGGAACTGAAGACCCAGCTTATACAGAAAGACCGGCGTCACCTGAATACCGGGTCGGACACCGAAGTACTGCTGAATGTGTTTGCAGACGAGCTGCAGCGGCAAAATGGCGATCGGCTGCTGCCCGGTGCTGTTTTCGCGGCGGTAGAGGGTGTGCACAATCGTTGTTCGGGCGGCTATGCGGTCGTGACGATGATTATCGGTCATGGCATCGTGGCGTTCAGGGATCCGCACGGCATTCGCCCGGTTTGTATCGGCAGCAGAACGACCTCTTCGGGTGTCGAGCACATGGTGGCATCGGAGAGCGTTGCACTCGACGTGCTGGGCTTCGAACTGGTGCGGGATATCAGGCCGGGTGAAGCCGTCTATATCGAGTCTGACGGCACCCTGCACAGCCAACAGTGCGGTCCGGCCAAAGGCTACACGCCCTGTATTTTCGAATACGTGTATTTTGCCCGGCCGGATTCCATTATTGACAAGATCTCCGTCTATAAGTCGCGCCTGCGCATGGGGGAACGTCTGGCGGACAAGATACTGCGTGAACATCCGGATCACGATATCGATGTAGTCATCCCGATACCGGACTCCAGCCGCACCAGTGCGCTGCAGGTTGCTCACCATCTGGGAGTCAAGTATCGGGAAGGGTTCATCAAGAACCGGTACATTGGCAGAACCTTTATCATGCCGGGGCAGGAACAGCGGCGCCGCTCGGTGCGCCAGAAACTGAATGCCATTGGACTGGAATTCGGTGACAAGAATGTACTGCTGGTGGACGATTCCATCGTGCGCGGCACAACCTCCAGGCAGATCATCGAAATGGCGCGCGAAGCCGGCGCCCGCAAGGTTTATTTTGCTTCGGCTTCGCCGGCTGTGCGGTTTCCGAATGTTTACGGCATCGATATGCCGGCAGCGCACGAATTCGTTGCCAGCGGAAGAAGCGATACCGAGGTTGGCGAGTACATCGGTGCTGACTGGCTGGTATACCAGGATCTGGAAGATCTTTTTCTCTCTGTGCAGTATGACAACAGTGAAATAGCCGACTTCGATGCATCCTGCTTTTCGGGGGACTACGTGACGGCCGATGTCACCGAGCAGTACCTTGACGACCTGGAGCGAAAGCGATCGGACAGCGCGAAAAAGGAACGCAAGGCACAGATGCGGCGCCTGAAAAACGGGCAGGATGAGCTGGATGAGATAACACCGGATTCCAGAGCCGGTGCTGCCTGAGCAAAAAAGCGAATAGGTCGCGCATGATCAAGGTCTTCATTATCGATGATCGGGCAGACTACCGTTCCATGCTGGCTCATCATGTCACGACGCGCTGGGCCGACGCGGCGGTCAAGGATTACGACCCCGGTACTGCGGGACGATTACCGGAAAGTTTTTCCGGCGCCGGAAACAATCTCCTGCTGCTGGGCCATGTCGGACAGGAAACCAGCGCGCTTGACTGGATGCGGCAGTTCAGCAGCACGCCGAAGTTTCCTCCGGTAATTTTCTTCGGTGACGGGGATGAATCGGAAATCGTCGCTGCGATCAAAGCCGGTGCCGACAATTATATTTCCTGGGCATCGCTGAGCCATGAACGGCTGATCAAAGTCATCGAGCAGACACTGGAAGAGCATCGGGAACCGGACGGTTCCGGCGCTCACGGTTTGTCCGGTGGGGATATGACCCAGGCCGGACTTCCCAGCCTGAAAAGATATGACCTGCGCGCCCGACTGGCTGAGCGCGATGTATCCTCTGTTTACCTGACCCGCGAACACGGCACTGACCGCAACCTGGTCGTAAAGGTTTTGCGGCAAATGCCGGGCAGCGGCGGCGATACGGCATTCGACCGGTTTCTTCAGGAGTATGAGCTGATCGCTGCGGTCGATCATCCCAATGTGGTCAGGATGCACGATCTTGGTGTCGCCGATGATCATGCTTATATTGCGATGGAGTTTTGCAGCCAGGGCAGTCTCAAGCGGCGCATAGTTGCGGGGCTGAGTATCGAGGAGGCCTGGCAG
Source organism: Gammaproteobacteria bacterium (assembly GCA_024276095.1). Classification (GTDB taxonomy): domain Bacteria; phylum Pseudomonadota; class Gammaproteobacteria; order Steroidobacterales; genus JAJRUG01. The sequence continues at coordinate 3,495 of JAJRXW010000080.1, read as the reverse complement.
TACCTGCGCGATATGGCCGCTGCATTGGGTGCCCTGCATGAGCAGGGTATTTGTCATCGCGACCTGAAACCCACCAATGTCATGTTCCGCAAGGACGGCTCACTGGCGTTGATCGATTTCGGGCTGGCCAAGCAGGCGCATTTCAAAGCGGAAATCACCGGTACCGGCGAGATCTTCGGTACACCGTACTATATGAGCCCGGAGCAGGGACATGGCGGCGAAGTCGATGAACGGGGAGATATTTACAGCCTTGGCGTGATTTTCTTTGAAATGCTGACCGGCAGGAAGCCGTTTGACGGCAGCAGCGCCATGGCGGTGATCATCAACCACCGGCAAAAGCCCATTCCCCGCTTACCCGAAGACCTGGCGCGGTATCAGCCTTTTATCGACAGGATGATGGCCAAGAATCCGGATGAACGATTTCAGTCGATTGGCGAAGTACTCGAATGGACGCCGGTCGAGGCGACCGTGACCCGGTTGCCGGTAGTCAGAACCGACTAACCCTGTTGCCCGAATTCAAAGGCCTTTAGTTCAGGCCCGTCGGCAGACCATGTCAGAACGCTGCCCTGCTCATACCAGTCTCCCAGCACAATACGCGTTGCCGTTTTTCCATCGATGGTCAGTTCATGTACCTGTGGCCGGTGCGTGTGGCCATGAATCAGCAGGTCGACCTTGTGCTGCCGCATCGCATTGGCCACCGCATCCTGGTTGACATCCATAATGCTCTCGGGTTTCTGCATCGCGCTGGCCTTGCTCCGGTGGCGGACCCGGTTCCAGATGGCCTGCCGCATTCCCGCCGGTAATTTCAGAAAAAGCGCCTGTCGCCTGTGATGGCGGACCATGCGCCGGAACCGCTGGTATTTCACATCGTCTGTGCACAGTTCATCGCCGTGCATCAGCAAGGCGCGCCGGCCATGGATGGAGATGACGGTCGATTCATCCATCATCTGCGTACCTGAGTCGGCGCAGAATCGTTCCCCGACCAGAAAGTCGCGGTTGCCCTGGGTGAAATAACAGCTCAGGCCGGCTTCGGTGGCCCGCCGCAGTCCCGCTGTGATCGAACGCAGATGCGGGTCCGGATCATCGTCGCCTATCCATGATTCAAACAGGTCGCCGAGGATATACAGTGTTGCCGCTTCATCCGCTGCCTGTTGAAGAAACTCGAGAAAACAACGGGATGCGTCAGGGCGGGATTCGTGCAGGTGCAGGTCGGAGACGAAAAATACCGTCATTCGTCGGTCTGATCTGTGATCAGTACCACGCGCTCTATGATCACCGGAACCGAGGGTGTATTGGGCAAATCGCCCTTGGTGGTCGTTGGGCTGGTACCGATTTCATCGACCACTTCCATGCCTTCGATGACGTCACCGAATACCGCATACCCCCAGCGCGAGGGGATCGGGTCGAGGCGCGGGTTGTCCGCCAGGTTGATGAAAAACTGGGAGTCGGCAGAGTGCGGCTCGTTGGTTCTGGCCATGGCAATGGTGCCGCGCCGGTTGGTGTAGCCGTTGCCCGACTCATTGGGGATAGGCGCCCCGGCTTCTTTGGGCTTCAGGTCGACTGTGAACCCGCCACCCTGAATGACGAAATTCTCTACTACCCTGTGAAACAGCGTGCCTTCGTAGAAACCGCTCTCGACGTATTTCAGGAAATTGTCGACCGTCAGCGGGGAACGATTGCGATCCAGTTCAACAACAAATGAACCCAATGTGGTTTCGATACGGACCTGGGGGAATTCCTGCGCGCTGGCCAGGGCACCGGATAACAGAAGTGTCAGTGCGGCGGCAATGCCGGGGATAATTTTGAACAGTGGTTTCATTACTTGCCTCATTTTCTTCTCTTAGTCTGATTCGCTGACGTCGCGCATTTTCAGAAGATCAACGCCGAAGCGCGCCGCCGTCAGGGTATTATGCATCAACATCGCGACGGTCATCGGACCGACGCCACCCGGTACCGGTGTAATCCACGCTGCGCGATCGCGGGCCACGGCGTAGTCGATGTCTCCGCACAGCTTGCCGTCGGCCAGGCGGTTGATCCCGATATCGATCACGACGGCGCCGGGCTTGACCCATTCTCCCGGGATCAGCCCGGGCTTCCCGACCGCCACGGCGAGAATATCGGCCCGCTCGATGTGTTCACGCAGGTTTTCCGTAAACCGGTGGCAGACGGTGACGGTAGCCGCAGCTAGCAGGAATTCCAGCGCCAGCGGCCTGCCGACATGATTGGAGGCACCGACGATGATCGCATGCCGGCCACGGATCTCGGCGCCAATTCTGTTCAGCAGCGTGATGACACCGAAGGGCGTGCAGGGTCGCAGCACCGGAATGCGCTGGGTCAGGCGTCCCAGCGTGTAGGGGTGAAAACCATCCACATCCTTGATCGGGTCGATTCGCTCGATTACGGCGATTTCGTCGATATGCCCGGGAAGCGGCAATTGTACGAGTATGCCGTGAATATCCGGATCCTGGTTCAGGTCGTCGATCATCTTGAGCAGGGCCTGCTCCGATGTATCGGCGGGCAGATCGAAATCGCGCGATACGATACCGGCCTCTTCGCAGGCGGCCCGCTTGTTGCGCACATAGATCTGTGAGGCCGGGTCGCTGCCGACCAGGATCATCGCCAGCCCGGGAGGAGGGTGGCCGCGCACCGTACGGGAATCGATTTTAGTACGGATTTCCCTGCGGATTTCCCCGGCAATGGCCTTGCCGTCAATGAGTTTCGCGGTCATATGGGTCTGTTCTGCTGCATCCTGGCGTACCGGCAAGGGGATTGGCCAGCCAACATACCAGAGCCCCGGCAATAGCTAAACCCTGCCGGCCGGTTTGCAAATTGACTGTGATCAGGCTGCCCCGTATGATCCTGCGGCCCGGGCGCCCGGCAGCTATAATCGGCTAATCTGGTGTCGGGTCGGGATCGGGGCATAGCGCAGCCTGGTAGCGCATCTGCTTTGGGAGCAGAGGGTCGGGGGTTCGAATCCCTCTGCCCCGACCATTCATTGACTGTGAGCGCGGTCTGGTTAAGATGTTTCAGCGTCTCTCAGTCGTTGAGCCGAGCGCCTGTAGCTCAACCGGATAGAGCACCGGCCTTCTAAGCCGGGGGTTGCAGGTTCGAGTCCTGCCAGGCGCGCCAGTTTTGGTATGGATTTTGGTAACGATGGACAAAGTGGTGGGTGTAGCTCAGTTGGTAGAGCCCCGGATTGTGATTCCGGTCGTCGTGGGTTCGAGTCCCATCATCCACCCCAGTCCGCCCACGAGGTCCTAAGAACATCGTCAGTAATCGCGGACTGACCTTTAGTACCATACGCAATGAAAGCGAGAGTACAAAAAGGCCAACGGCAAGGTGCCAAAGCAGACCAGTAATCGCGGACTGACCTTTAGTACAAAACGCAATGAAAGCATCAATACAAAAAGGCAAACGGCAAGGCGCCAAAGCAGGCCGCCAATCGCGGACTGACCTTTAGTACAAAACGCAATGAAAGCATCAATACAAAAAGGC
>JAJRXW010000079.1 GCA_024276095.1 Gammaproteobacteria bacterium | reverse complement strand
CCGCCAAACAGGCTGGTGATCTGGCTCAGCAGCCGGCGTTTGCTGAAACTGTAACGATCTTCTTCGGGCAGGAACATCGTGATACCCAGCGCCCTGCCACGCGGGATGATGGACACTTTGTAGACCGGGTCGTGATCCGGTACGGAAAGCCCGACAATCGCATGACCGGCTTCGTGAAATGCCGTCAGCTTTCTTTCGTCTTCGCTCATCACCATGGAACGCCGTTCGGCGCCCATCATGATCTTGTCCTTGGCCTTTTCGAACTCTTCCATGCCGACGGTGCGCCGGTTGGCCCGGGCTGCGAACAAAGCGGCTTCATTGACCAGGTTGGCGAGATCGGCACCGGAAAATCCGGGCGTACCGCGCGCAATCACCGACGGTTTGACATCGTCTCCAAGCGGCACCTTGCGCATGTGCACCTTGAGAATCTGCTCGCGTCCACGCACATCGGGCAATGGCACAACCACCTGCCGATCGAAGCGGCCGGGGCGAAGCAATGCCGGGTCAAGTACGTCCGGGCGGTTGGTGGCCGCAATCACGATGACGCCCTCATTCCCTTCGAAACCATCCATTTCGACCAGCAGCTGATTCAAGGTCTGCTCACGTTCATCATGTCCGCCGCCAAGACCGGCGCCACGATGCCGTCCCACTGCATCGATTTCGTCGATAAAAATGATACAGGGCGCATGTTTTTTGGCCTGCTCGAACATGTCACGAACCCGCGATGCACCCACACCGACGAACATCTCGACGAAATCCGAACCGGAGATGGTGAAAAACGGTACTTTGGCTTCGCCGGCAATCGCACGAGCCAGCAGGGTTTTACCGGTACCCGGCGCACCGACCATCAGCACACCCTTGGGTATCTTGCCGCCGAGTCGCTGAAACTTTGCCGGATCCTTGAGGAACTCGACGATTTCAAGCACCTCTTCCTTGGCTTCTTCCACGCCGGCTACATCGGCAAAAGTCAGGTTGACCTGGTCTTCACCCAGCAGCCGCGCCTTGCTCTTGCCAAACGACATTGCGCCACGGCCACCGCCGCCACCCTGCATCTGCCGCATAAAATAGATCCATACACCGATCAGCAGCAATACCGGAAAAGAATTGATGAACAGGCTGACGAGAATACTTTGCCCCTGCGGCTGTGCTGCACTGAACTTCACCCGGTGATCGTTGAGCTGACCAATCAATGCAGTGTTGTCCGTCTCCGGACTATAGGTCACGAATCGCTCACCGGAAGACCGCTCTCCGGTGATCTTGTCACCATCGAATTCGACCGCAGACACCTGACCGGTATTTACCCAATCGAGAAATGTTGAATAAGCGACTGCCGGCGATTGCCGGGAGCCGGTACCGAAGCTCTGAAAGACCGTCAGCAGCACAATAGCAATGACAATCCAGAGAATGATGTTCTTGGTCAAATCGTTCAATTACAGATCCTGCGTCCTGCGGGTAGACGCGCCCTCTCAAAAATTACACTTTCAATTATTTAGACACTACTACAACCGATAGTTTCTCGCTACCAGATAAGTCTCACGGCTTTTTGCCCGCGAGGCCTCCGGTTTGCGGACCTTAACGGCTGCAAACTGGCGACGTATGGCCCTGACATAGTGATCGAATCCCTCGCCATGGAACAGTTTCACGACAAAACTGCCGCCCGGAGCCAGAAATTCGCAGGCAAAATCCCTGGCCAGTTCGGCCAGGTACATCGCCTTGGGCTGATCCACTGAACGAGTACCTGATATGTTGGGGGCCATATCGGACATCACAAGGTTTGGCTGCGCGGAATCCAGCATACTGCGCAACATTTCCAGCGCCTTATCTTCGGTAAAATCCGCGCAAATGCATTCAACTCCTGCTAACGGCGCCATTTCAAGCCGATCTAACGCAATCACTCGACCCACGCTCCTGCCCCCGGAATCGTTGACAATAGTTGCCGCGTATTGACTCCAGCCGCCGGGTGCTGCGCCCAGATCGACCACCAGCGAGCCCGGCCTGATCAAAGCCTCACGCTCATGGATCTGCATCAGTTTGAAAATCGCCCGCGAACGCCAGCCTTCCGCCTGCGCCCTGAGCACATAGGGGTCACTGGCCTGGCGCTGTTTCCAGAGTTTGCTGCTGGACTTCTTAGGCACGACAACCGGTCACGATAAAAACGATATACTTCGCCGATGAAGCTCACCGAAAAACAGAAAAAATACCTGCGCGGCCTTGCCCATCAACTCAAGCCCGGTATTCAGGTCGGTTCCTCCGGCATCACCCCCGGTCTGCTCAGGGAACTGCACCAGACACTGGAACATCACGAACTGATCAAGGTAAAGATCAGGACGGGTGACCGGGCAACGCGGGATGCAACCATCGATCAGCTGGCCGAAAAGTCCAGTGCCAGCCTCATCGCACGTGTCGGCAACGTGGCGACCCTGTACCGTCCCCGCCGCAAAGATCCACAGATCGTTTTGCCGCCCGCTCCCGCTCCAGCAACCCGTTAAACGTACCTGATGCCCACGACTTCATAGGTCTTGGTCCCGCCCGGCGCGGCAAACTCCACTACATCCCCTTCCTCCCGCCCGATTAATGCCCGGGCAATAGGCGATGTAATGGAGATCAACCCCTCTTTCACATCGGCCTCATCTTCGCCGACGATCTGGTAGGTCACCTCTTTCTCGTCATCCTCATCGTAGAGCTCGACGGTTGCACCGAAAACAACGCGCCCCAGATCGCCCAGGCCGGCAACGTCGATGACCTCGGCATTGGACAACTTGGCGTCGATGTCCTTGATACGCCCTTCGATAAACCCCTGTTCTTCTTTTGCCGCATGGTACTCGGCGTTTTCCTTCAGATCACCATGCGCACGCGCTTCGGCGATTGCCTGCACGACCTGCGGCCGGCGTTCGCTTTTCAGGTGCTTGAGCTCTTCACGGAGTTTCCGGACACCCCGGAGCGTAATCGGAACCTTGTTCACTGCACCACCTCTCCTTCAGCGACCTCTGTTGCGCCGGCAGCACTGTCAATGACCTCCAGATGCAGATCCTGCAGCCTGTTGACGCTTCCACCGTCAAGATAATCAAGCGCCATGCTGGTGGCAACCGCCGCTGCCAGGGTCGTATAGTAGGTGACTTTCCGGTGCACTGCAGCACCACGGATCGAGAGCGATTCCCGAATCGCCTGTTTGCCCTCGGTGGTATTCACGATCAGCGTGATTTCATTGTTCTTGATCATGTCCACAATGTGCGGCCGGCCTTCGCGAACTTTATTGGCACGCCGGCACGGCACGCCGTCCTGCGCCAGGGCGAGGGCCGTACCGTCGGTTGCGACGATATCGAAGCCGCGCTCTACCAGTATCCGCGCCAGCTTGACCGCACCGGGCTTGTCGCGATCGCGAACCGAGAGCAGGGCTGTGCCGGTACGCGGCAATACCACGCCGGAAGCCAGCTGCGCCTTGGCATAGGCTTCGGCAAAGGAACGCCCCGTGCCCATGACTTCTCCGGTAGATTTCATCTCCGGCCCGAGTATCGGGTCGGCGTCGGGAAACTTCGAGAACGGGAATACCGACTCTTTCACCGAATAGTAAGGCGGAATCACCGCCGCTACGCCCTGCTGCTGAAGACTGATGCCTATCATCGCCTTGGCACCGATTTTTGCCATCGGCAGACCGGTGGCCTTGGAAACGAAAGGCACCGATCTTGAAGCCCGCGGGTTGACTTCCAGCAGATAGATCACGCCGTTTTGAATGGCGAACTGGGTATTCATCAGGCCGACCACTTTCAGCGCCTTCGCCAGGCTGATCACCTGCTCGGCGAGCTGATCCTGCATGTCCCTGCTCAATGTGGCGGGCGGCAACGAGCAACCCGAATCACCGGAATGCACGCCGGCCTGTTCGATATGTTCCATGATCCCGCCGATCAGCACCTGGTTGCCGTCGCATACCGCATCGACATCCACCTCGACCGCCAGATCAAGGAAGCGGTCCAGCAATACCGGGCTATCGTTGGAAACCTTGATCGCTTCGGTCATGTAGATACGCAGGTCGTCAACGTTGTGGATCACTTCCATGGCACGGCCACCCAGCACATAGGATGGCCTGACAACCAGCGGGAAACCCACTTCGGCCGCCATGGCAACTGCATCTTCTTCGGTCTTGGCAATACTGTTCGGCGGCTGCTTGAGATCGAGCCGCGTCACCAGTTGCTGAAAGCGTTCACGGTCTTCGGCAAGATCGATGGAATCGGGGCTGGTACCGATGATCGGCGCTCCGGCCTGCTCCAGCGCACGGGCCAGTTTCAGCGGCGTCTGGCCGCCGTACTGAACGATCACGCCCTCGGGCTGCTCCCGGTCGATCACCTCCATGACATCCTCGAATGTCAGCGATTCGAAATACAAACGGTCCGAGGTATCGTAGTCGGTGGACACCGTTTCGGGATTGCAGTTGACCATGATGGTCTCGTAGCCCTCCTCGCGCAGCGCCATCGCCGCGTGGACGCAACAGTAGTCAAACTCGATACCCTGGCCGATGCGGTTCGGACCGCCGCCGAGAATCATGATTTTGCTCTTGTTGGAAGGGCCCGCCTCGCACTCTTCGTCGTAGGTCGAATACAGGTAGGCCGTCGCAGTCGCGAATTCCGCTGCACAGGTATCCACACGCTTGAAAACCGGCCGGATGTCGGCTTTCAGACGATGCGAGCGTACGACATGTTCATGACTGCCCAGCAGGCTTGCGATTCGGCTGTCCGCGAACCCCTTGCGCTTGAGGCGTCGCAAATGACCCGGCTCGAGGGCAGTCACACCCTGTTCCCGGATCTCCTGCTCGCACCGGATCAGGTCCTCTATCTGGGCAAGAAACCACGGGTCGATTCCCGAGATACCGGCGATTTCCTCAAGCGACAACCCCGCCCGAAAAGCATCTCCCACGTACAGCAGCCGGTCGGAACCCGGTATCAGCAGCTCCTGGCGAAGCAGGTCAAGATCGTCATCGGTTTTAATCTCGGGAAACCACGGAACCAGCCCGTCGATGCCCGTCTCAAGACCGCGCAGTGCTTTTTGCAGGGACTCCTGGAAAGTACGCCCGATCGCCATCACCTCGCCCACCGATTTCATCTGGGTGGTCAGGCGATCGTTGGCACCGGGAAATTTCTCGAAAGTAAATCGCGGCACCTTGGTCACCACGTAATCGATAGTTGGCTCGAACGATGCGGGCGTAGCCCCGCCGGTGATGTCATTGCGCAACTCATCGAGCGTATAGCCGACCGCCAGCTTGGCCGCAATCTTGGCAATCGGGAAACCGGTCGCCTTGGATGCCAGCGCCGAAGATCTGGAGACCCTGGGGTTCATCTCGATGACCAGGATTCGCCCATCCTCGGGACTGACGGCAAACTGCACGTTCGAACCACCGGTATCGACACCGATCCGGCGCAATACCGCAATCGAAGCATCCCGCAGGCGCTGGTACTCTTTATCGGTCAGCGACTGTGCGGGCGCCACCGTGATCGAGTCCCCGGTATGGACACCCATTGGATCGAGGTTTTCGATCGAGCAGATGATGATGCAGTTGTCACGGCTGTCACGCACCACCTCCATCTCGAATTCTTTCCAGCCAATGACCGACTCTTCGAGCAGCACCTCGGTTGTCGGGGAAAGATCCAGGCCGTTGGCAACGATCTGCTCGAGCTCTTCCGGATTGTAGGCAATGCCGCCACCGCTGCCACCGAGCGTAAATGACGGGCGAACGATGACCGGAAAACCGATGACTGCCTGAAGTTCCTGCGCCTGTTCCAGGGTATGGGCAATTCGGGCCCTGGGCGTTTCAAGCCCGATATCCTGCATGGCCTGGCGAAACAGCTCGCGGTCCTCGGCGGTATCGATCGCCTCGCGGGATGCGCCGATCAACTCGACATCGAATTTCTTGAGTACGCCCTCGCGCACCAGGTCCAGCGCACAGTTCAGGCCGGTCTGCCCGCCCATGGTGGGCAACAGCGCATCGGGTTTCTCTTTTTCGATGATCCGCGCGACAGTGGCCCAGTGCACCGGCTCGATATAAATCGCATCCGCGGTGTCCGGGTCGGTCATGATGGTGGCCGGGTTCGAGTTCCCCAGGACCACCCGATAGCCTTCTTCTTTCAGCGCCTTGCATGCCTGGGCCCCGGAATAGTCAAATTCGCAGGCCTGACCGATGACAATCGGACCGGCGCCGATAATCAGGATGGATTCAATATCAGTTCGTTTCGGCATAGGCTGGCGCTTGGCTATCCGGTATTGCTGTTCACATCGGAAATACGATGATTGTCATGGGTTTCCATCATTTCGACGAAGCTGGCAAACATCCCGCGAAGTTCCTGCGGACCCGGGCTGGCCTCTGGATGACCCTGAAAACCCGATGCTAAACAATCAGTTCTTATAATTCCTTGAAGTGAATTATCAAATAAAGACCGGTGGGTAGCCTTCAGGTGGTCCGGCAAAGAATCCTCATCCACCGCGAAGCCATGGTTCTGGCTGCTGATGAAAACCTTTCCGGACTCCAGCTCGACCACCGGGTGATTGGCACCATGATGGCCGAATTTCATTTTTTTCGTTTGTGCACCGCTGGCCAGCGCCAGTATCTGATGCCCCAGGCAAATGCCAAAAACGGGTGTACCACTGCCGAGAATTTCAGCCACGGCCTCGATCGCATAATCGCAGGGCTCCGGATCACCCGGCCCGTTCGACAGGAAAACCCCATCGGGTGACATTGCCAGGACCTCTTCGGCGGGGGTTTGCGCGGGAACCACCGTGACCCGGCAATTGTGCTCGACCAGCAGACGCAGAATATTTCGCTTGACGCCAAAGTCATAGACCACGACATCGAAACGAGTCACCCGCTTTACCGGCAAACCGGCAGTGGGCTGCCAGTCCACGCCCAGATTCCATTGGTAGGCGCGCTGGGTGGTCACGATTTTTGCCAGATCCATCCCCCGCAGACCGGGAAACCGGCGGGCATGTTCTACAGCGGTTCCGGGGTCTTCGTTCCCGGTCATGATGCAACCGGACAGGGCCCCTTTCTCGCGAATAATCCGGGTCAGCTTGCGGGTATCGATTTCCGCGATAGCAATCAGATCGCCCCGCTTGAGAAATTCCGCAAAATCCAGTTCGTTTCGCCAGCTGCTGGCTGCGATCGGCAGATCGCGAATAACCAGGCCGGCCGCGTGGATACCCTGGCTTTCGTTGTCGCTGCTGTTGGTTCCGGTATTGCCGATGTGCGGGTATGTCAGTGTGACTATCTGGCGGCTGTATGAAGGATCGGTGAGTATTTCCTGGTAACCGGTCATCGCGGTATTGAAAACGACTTCACCAATAGTTCTGCCTGCTGCTCCAATGGAAATGCCGTGAAAGACCGTTCCGTCTTCCAACGCCAGAATCGCAGGCTCTGTCACCCGTTGCACCTCTAGAGTCGATCGTAAACATACAAAACGGGAGGCACCCGAATTCGGATCCCTCCCGCGAGAACCACGTTATTGTAAGGGCTAACCGGGCTGGTGTTAAGTGGTCTGGAGCTAAAATCCCAATACATCGCTCATGGAGTAAAGACCCGCCTCGCGCCCTTCGAGCCACTGTGCCGCGCGCAAAGCCCCGCGGGCAAAGGCCCCCCGATCGAGTGCCCGGTGACTGATTTCGAGTACTTCCTCCTCACCGGCCAGCAAAATAGTGTGATCGCCGACAATGCTGCCCGCCCGAATCGAGGAAAAACCGATGCTGCCTTTGGTTCTGGCGCCTTTCGTACCCTGCCGATCGAAAACAGCGACCTCATCGAAACGCCTGCCGAGCCGGTCGGCGATGGCCTCACCGATCTGCAGCGCCGTACCCGACGGTGCATCGATCTTGTTGCGATGGTGCGATTCGATAATTTCGATATCCGCATCGTCGCCCATGGTTCCCGCCGCCAGCCGGGCCAGTGCTGTGAGCACATTCACACCGACACTCATATTGCGCGCATAAACCACGGCGATCGTGCCGCCGGCTTCGTGCAACTGTGCCAGCTGGCTCTCATCGAGACCGGTGGTGCCCAGCACCAGGCCGCAGCCCTGCGCCACGCAGGCAGAGATATTGGCGCTGGTGGCAACCGGCAAGGTGAAATCAATCGCGATATCACAGCCTGCGACGGCCTCGGCGACGTCGCTCGTCAGTGCCACGCCCAGCGCATCGAGACCGGCAGTCACACCGGCATCCTGACCGAGCAACGGATGCCCGGCCTCGACTGCCGCGCCGCACAAGGTGAAATTCCCGGAAACGGACAGCATTCTGATCAGGGTCCGGCCCATTCGGCCGGTGGCGCCGAGGATCGCAATGTGTTGCATGGTGTTATCCCAGATTATCCCGGGGTCCGGCTCAAAACCGTCCCTTGCTCCTACGAACTTATATTATCGAAAAAACGTCTGACGCTGTCTTTCCATGTCTGGCTGCGCGGGCGATGGTGGTTCCCGTTGCCGGTCAAAGAATCGTTGAAAGCCTTGAGCAGTTCCTTCTGCCTGCTGTTCAGCTTGACGGGTGTTTCCACATCCACCCGGCAATACAGGTCACCGGTACTGTTGCTGCGTACCGGCTTGACGCCTTTGCCACGCAGACGGAATACCTTGCCCGACTGCGTTTCAGCAGGAATCGTGAGACTGACTTCGCCATTGAGCGTAGGTACTTTCACGGTACCACCCAGTGCTGCGGTGGCAAAACTGATCGGCACCTCGCAGGACAGGTCTGCGTCGTTGCGCTCAAAAATCGGATGCTGGCGAACCTGGATTTCAACATAGAGATCGCCGGCCGGCCCGCCGTTTTGCCCGGCTTCGCCCTCTCCGGCCAGGCGAATGCGGTCACCGGTATCGACCCCGGGCGGTACGTTCACGGCCAGTGTCTTGGTCTTGCGGCTGCGGCCCTGGCCATGACAATCGGGACACGGGTCCTGTATCACGCTGCCGGTGCCGCGACACGCCGGGCATGCCTGCTGCACGGAGAAAAATCCCTGCTGCATGCGTACCTGTCCGGCGCCGTTGCAGGTTGTACAGGTACTGGCACTGGTACCCGGTTTGGCGCCCGTACCGTCGCAGGTCTCGCAACTGACCTGGGTCGGGATGGAAATATTGACGGTTTCGCCGGCAACGGCCTGTTCGAGATCCAGCGTCAGTCCATAGCGCAGATCCGCACCGCGGAATACATTCGACCTGCCCCGGCGTCCGCTGCCGAAAATATCGCCGAACACATCGCTGAACATGTCGGAAAACTGATCGGCAGAGCCGAACCCGCCCCCACCCGCGCCGGATGTGGCATCCACACCGGCGTGACCGAACTGGTCATAGGCTCCGCGCTTCTGACTGTCGGTCAGAACCTCGTAAGCCTCCTTGGCTTCCTTGAACTGACGCTCGGATGTCGCATCACCCGGATTCCTGTCCGGATGATGCTTCATCGCCAGTCTTCGATAGGCCTTTTTTATCTCGGCTTCGCTGGCACGCCGGTCTACCCCGAGTACTTCGTAATAATCGCGTTTCGCCATCTGAACAAACTGTCTCCGGGGTTGCCAGGTGCCTGGCGGCGTCTCTGGTCCGAGTTACTTTGCGTCGGCCTGGTCGTCTTCCACTTCCTCGAACTCGGCATCGACGACATCGTCAGCCGGCGCACCGCCCTGCTGCTCTGCTCCAGGCTGCGACTCGGCACCGCCACCCTCTGCCTGCTGCGCCTGCTCGTAAGCCTTTTGCGCAATGGCTGCCGATGCTTCCGCCAGCGCCTTGGTCTTGGTTTCGATATGTTCCTTATCGTCCCCTTTCAGGCTCTCCTTGAGATCCGAAATCGCAGACTCGACGCGGGCCCGCTCTTCGGGCTCTACCTTGTCGCCGAGATCCTCAAGGCTCTTTTCAGCGCCATGAAGCAGTGCATCCGCCTGGTTACGGGCTTCGACCAGCTCGCGGAACTTCTGATCCTCATCGGCATGCGCCTCGGCGTCAGCCACCATTTTTTCAATCTCATCGTCCGACAGTCCACTTGACGCCTTGATGACGATCTTCTGCTCCTTGCCGGTTGCTTTATCCTTGGCGGACACATTCAGGATGCCGTTGGCATCGATATCGAATGCGACTTCAACCTGTGGCGTGCCACGCGGCGCAGGCGGGATATCCGTCAGGTCAAACCGGCCCAGTGACTTGTTGGCCTGGGCCTGCTGCCGCTCACCCTGTAAAACATGGATGGTGACCGCAGTCTGGTTGTCGTCTGCCGTAGAGAAAACCTGCGTGGCGTTGGTCGGAATGGTCGTGTTTTTTTCGATCAGCCGGGTCATCACGCCACCGAGGGTTTCTATGCCCAGCGACAGCGGTGTGACATCCAGCAACAGGACATCCTTTACATCGCCGGACAATACGCCCGCCTGGATCGCAGCACCGACGGCAACCGCTTCATCCGGGTTGACGTCTTTTCTCGGTTCCTGACCGAAAAAGTTCTTGACCTCTTCCTGGACCTTGGGCATCCGTGTCTGGCCGCCGACCAGGATCACGTCATCGATATCACTCGCCTTGAGACCGGCATCCGACAGCGCAAGCTTGCACGGATCGATGGTCTTGCCGATCAGCTTGTCGACCAGCGACTCGAGCTTGGCGCGGGTCAGCTTGATATTCAGGTGCTTCGGCCCACTGGCATCGGCAGTGATATACGGCAGATTGACCTCGGTCTGCTGGGCTGAGGACAACTCGACCTTGGCTTTCTCACCCGCTTCTTTCAGGCGCTGCATGGCCAGCGGATCCTTGCTGATATCGATGCCGGTTTCCTTTTCGAATTCCGCGGCAAGATACTCGATGACACGAAGATCGAAATCCTCACCACCAAGAAAAGTATCGCCGTTGGTCGACAGCACTTCGAACTGATGCTCGCCATCGATTTCGGCGATTTCGATGATCGAAATATCGAAGGTACCGCCGCCAAGATCGTATACCGCGATCTTGCGGTCACCGCGCTGCTTGTCCATGCCATAGGCCAGGGCGGCAGCTGTCGGCTCATTGATGATGCGCTTGACATCGAGACCGGCAATCTTGCCGGCATCCTTGGTCGCCTGGCGCTGGGAATCGTTGAAATAAGCCGGCACGGTAATCACCGCCTCGGTGACCTCTTCACCGAGATAGTCTTCGGCCGTTTTTTTCATCTTCATCAGGATGCGGGCGGATATTTCCGGCGCCGCCATTTTCTTGCCCCGTACCTCGACCCAGGCGTCACCATTGTCGGCCTTG
>JAJRXW010000078.1 GCA_024276095.1 Gammaproteobacteria bacterium | reverse complement strand
GAAAAAAGCATCGAAAATGTCGGACAGGTTGCTGCTGCGCCCGTCTCCGCCAAACTGGAACATGCGGTTGAAACCAATCGTCCACCCCTGGAGCGGCTCAAAACCGAGATGAAAACCGGCGAGCAGCGGCCGGCCGGAAGAACGCTCGCCCTGGAACAGTATGCCCTCGGTAGTTTCGAGCTTGCTCAGAAACAACTCGTAGCGCATGTTCAGAAAAGGCAGCGGCCTGCTGTTTGAAACCGCAACGGACAAAGACGGCTGTGCGTTGGTGCTGACCAGCATGGCGCTGTCCTGAAACGGAGAATACCAGTACTCCCGCCAGCCGATATCCACCTGGGCGAAATCAAAGCCAAACGACAGGTAGGCGGTGGGCAGTGCATCACCATCGTAGGCGATGCCGCCCAGGTTCACCAGAAAGTAGTCGCTTGGCTGCCAGAAACCGTTGGCCGAAACCTGGTAACTGCTGTCCGTGGTGATACCGCGCTGATTGGGCAGGAACTTCTTGTCTTCGCTGGCGTAGCTTATCGAGGCACTGGCCTGGGTAAGGCCCATATCCCTTTTGTATCTGGACAGGTAATTGTCCACGTCCCGGCAGATGGTACTGGGCGTGTCGCAGGCCCTGTTCAGCGCTTCCAGAACTTCTGTTGCCCGAAACGGCTTGATGATCTGCGGCATGTCCGCCAGCACCATCAGCCGTTCGATCTGGCGCTCGATCCCCGGCGCCAGCTTCATCGGAATGTAGGGGGAAACACCGCCTGCCCAGGCCAGCGAAGAAGTCAGTACACACCCCAACAGCAACTGCGTTAAACGCCATCCCATAGTCGTTTCCGTCGTAATTACCAGAATCCTGTCTGACGCTCGCTGCAGGCCGCTACAATCGCAAGGCTGTCCGGACCACGCAAATATTCAGATTATTGTATTACCGTGATCAGCTCAAGACCGTTCATGTAAGGCTGCAGCACTTCCGGAATCCGGATCGAGCCATCCTGCTGCTGATAGTTTTCCATGATTGCCACCAGTGCACGGCCTGCGGCCACGCCCGACCCGTTCAGCGTATGCAGCAGTTCCGGTTTGCCGGTATCGGGGTTTCGCCAGCGGGCACTCATGCGCCGTGCCTGGAAATCACGGCAATTACTGCATGATGAAATCTCCCGGTATTTTTCCTGTCCCGGCAGCCAGACCTCGAGGTCATAGGTCCGCGTAGCGCCAAACCCCGTATCCCCGGAGCACAGCAACACGACCCGGTAGGCAAGACCGAGCTTTTGCAGGATACGCTCGGCATTCGCGGTCAGCTCCTCAAGGGCATCGGCCGAATCGTCCGGCCTGACCAGGTGAACCAGTTCGACCTTCTCGAACTGGTGCTGGCGAATCATGCCCCTCGTGTCTTTGCCGTAGGAACCTGCTTCCGATCGAAAACAGGGCGTGTGTGCCACCAGCCTGACCGGCAGATCAGCGGCGGAAAGAATCGAGTCCCGCACCTGGTTGGTTACCGGCACCTCGGCCGTGGGGATCAGGTAGTATTCCTGATCGCCCTTGACAGCGAACAGATCGTCGCCGAACTTGGGCAGCTGTCCGGTCCCTTCGAGCGCTGCCGCGTTGACCAGGTAAGGAACGTAAATTTCCTCGTAGCCATGCTCCTGAACATGCTCATTGAGCATGAACTGGATCAGGCTCCGGTGCAGCCGCGCGAGCGGTCCGCGCATGACTGAAAAACGGGCACCGGACACCCGGGCAGCAGCCTCGAAATCCAGCCCGCCGATACGCTCGCCGATATCGACATGATCGAGTACGGGAAAGTCGAACCGGGGCGGCGTTCCCCAGCGTCGAACCTCTTCGTTGTCGTCCTCGCTGGTACCGGCCGGCACCG
>JAJRXW010000077.1 GCA_024276095.1 Gammaproteobacteria bacterium | reverse complement strand
TGGATGACTTGATCCAGGTAGGGCTGGTGGCACTGCTGGAGGCGGCACGGAACTACGCTTCATCGAAAGGAGCGAGTTTTCAGACCTATGCCGGCATCAGGATTCGCGGCGCGATGCTGGACGAGGTAAGAAGCAACGACTGGGCGCCACGGTCAGTCTATCGGAAGCAACGGGAACTGACGACCGCTGTGAGAAAGGTTGAAAACAGAAAGGGCGAACATGCCAATGCGAAAGAGATCGCCGATGAACTCGGAGTCTCTCTCGATGACTACTTCAAAATGCTGTCATCGACAACCGCCTCGCGCATGCTCAGTTTCGACCAGTCTACTTCTGATGGTGAATCGCTGGCCGGCAGGGTTCAGGAAGACCAGGCCGATCCGGTCGCTCATCTTGAATCACAGGAGTTCCGGGCCGAGATCATGGTCGCAATCAAGTCGTTGCCGGAGCGGGAAGCACTGGTCATGTCGCTGTACTACGACCAGGAGCTGAATCTTAAGGAAATTGGCGAAGTGCTGGGCGTTAGCGAATCGAGGGTTTGCCAGTTGCACGGGCAGGCCCTGGTACGGCTGCGCGTGCAACTGAAGAAATCGATTAGTGAGCGCGTGGAATCAATCCAGGATCCGGACGGGTGAAGGTCGACCTTGTTGAGCAACTACGGGACAGTGAATGGATGCTTTGACAATCACAGGCGTGGTGCTCGCTCTGGTTGCGATGCTCGGCGGCAGTGTGCTGAAAGGCGCAGGCCTGGCGGCGCTGTGGAACCCCGCCGCGTTCGTGATCGTCATCGTTGGAACTTTCGCGGCAATCCTGGTCCAGACCCCGAAAGCCACCTTCATGCGCGCGTGGAAAATCTTTCCGTGGATATTCAAACCCGAGGTCGCGGATACCGAAGCGATTATCACCAAAATGGTTGAATGGAGCGAAATTGCACGCAAGCAGGGGCTTTTGTGCCTCGAGCCTGCACTCGAAGTCGAGAAAGATCCGTTTGCACAAAAAGCGCTGCAAATGCTGGTTGACGGCGCCGAGCCCGAAAAAATCCGTGAAACCATGGAACTGGACCTCGACGTCAAGGAAAAGGCCAATACCCAGAGCGCCAAGGTGTTTGAAGGATTGGGAATCTATGCTCCGACGCTGGGTATTATCGGCGCCGTGCTGGGTCTGATCGCGGTCATGAAAAACCTGGCCGACCCGAGCAAGCTTGGCCATGGCATTGCCGCAGCGTTCACCGCCACCATTTACGGAATCGGAATCGCCAACCTGTTCTGCCTGCCTACCGCGAACAAGCTCAAGGAAATTATCAAGGCCCAGAGCCATGCCAAGGAAATGATCATCGAAGGCATTATTGCAATCGCAGAAGGCGAGAACCCCAGAAACCTCGAAACACGCCTGAAAGGCTTTATCGGCTAAGCGATGGGGATGATTTGATATGGCACGCAAGCAACATCAGGAAGAACATGCCAACCACGAAGCGTGGGCGATCCCCTATGGCGACCTGATTACGCTGCTGCTGGCGCTGTTTGTCGTGCTGTACGCGGTGTCGTCGATCAACGAGGGCAAATACCGGGTCCTGTCCGATTCGCTTTCCGCAGCATTCCGCGGTGCCCCATCGACACTGAGCCCCGTCAGGGTGGGCACCGGCGCAGGCCCCCAGCCGCCGCAGACCGTTGTCGGGCTGGCTCCTTCGCAGGCTCTCAAATTGCCGAACTCCACACGGTCCGGCGCGGACGAGCTGCCGATCACTTTGAAGAAAATGGCTGATGAAGTCGAAGTGGCCATGGACCCGCTGATCCAGGACGACATGATTTCCGTCAAGCGGAACGCATTGTGGGTAGAGGTCGATATCAAAACAGATATTCTTTTCGACAGTGGCCGGGCAGACATCGCTCCTGCTGCGGTGCCGATACTGGAGAAGCTCGCGAGAATACTCAGGCCACTGGAAAACCCGATCCGGGTTGAAGGCCATACGGATAATGTGCCGATCAGCAACATCGCATTCCCCTCGAACTGGGAGCTGTC
>JAJRXW010000076.1 GCA_024276095.1 Gammaproteobacteria bacterium | reverse complement strand
CCGCTGCTTCGAAACGGTCCGTCTCCAGGGCGTTATGGACCATTTCCTGGTCGATCACGATGCCGTAGTGACTCATGAAGTAGGCGATGGCCGAGGAGACAAGTACAAAAACGCACAGGATGTAGCGGGTCGCGCGCCCGAGTGTCAGCAGCGTGAGGATCAGGTTCACGAACAGGAAGCTGACGACGGCAATCGACGCCAGGAACAACGGGGCCGGCTGGTCCCAGGTCTGGGAAATATCCGAAATCAGGCGCCAGTACTGGCCATTGGCCGTCAAAGTCAGCCAGATGGCAGTCAGTGCGACTGGCAGTGCAAAGGTACGCCGGGCGATGGAACGCTGCATGGAAATGAGACCAAAAACTACCAGAAAGCCATGGTAGTGCCCGCGCCTTAAGGAAAACTTAAGGCCCGTGGGGCATGCCGCGAATTGTGAATGGTGTCCAATACACGGTGTAGTTTACAACGGAATGCCCGGAAGTGTCGCCGAGATGACGGATGCCCGGCCGGTCATTGCGATAGCGCAGCATGCATATTGCAGCGCTGACAGGTGCTGTCAGCGCATGTACTGGTAGGTAAAACTCAGTGTCCAGTCATTTTCCATCTGCGGACCGTTGAGATCCTGGTGCACCGGCACGGCGAATTCAACACCGACCGAATGTCCCTGGCCGAAAAAGCAGTTCAGGCCAAGGCTGGCATCGGCCCGGGTGCCGCCCGTTACATCGGGGTCGCCTGCCGGTGACATTTGCGGATCGATGGAGGGATCCCGCCCGTCGATTCTTCCCCAGTCGGCAAACGTCAGTTTTCCGGAGACAAGGAAACTTGGACTGATGACGTATTTTCCCCAGGCAAATATTTCGAAGCGGTCACCCAGCGTGTAACCATTGTCGTTGTCGCCCAGCCGTAAAATATAGCTGGCCTGGGTTCCCCAGCCGAGTTTGTCTGTGCTGTCCTTGTAGGTGACGGCAGGAATCAGATCGAAGGTACCGGAGCCCAGCTGCATCGGGTATGACACATCGATGTTGGTGCTGGTAAACGAAACCTGCGTTCCATCCATCGGATTGATGCCGGTCATTGTCATATCCGCGGTTTCATCGATCCCGCCGGTCGGCAGGCTGATGCTCAGGCTGGTTGTCCAGCGGTCATCGAGCGTCATCATGGCGCCCAGCAATGAGTCACCCAGGCCGCGGGTTTCCATGGTGCCGGACATATCCAGCATCGGCATGTGCATGACCATATCCATCCTGTTGTCGCGATAGTTGACCATGCCCATCAGGGACAGCCGTTCGGTCAGTCCGTACATGAGCATGAGCATATGCATATCCATGCGCATCTTCGTCGGCGCCATCAGGTAGGACTTCGTCGGGTCGATCGTCGGCGGCGTACCGGGGAACGCTCCCGAGATATCGCGGCTGTCGACATTGCCGGTGCCGTCCAGCAAACCATTCATGTTCATGCGCATGAAACGATATTCCAGCATCCACATGCCTTTCCTGTGACTGTGGTGTATGTGTGCCGACGCACCGGTATGTGCCGTGTGTCCGGTCATGTCATGCTGACTGTGGTCCATTTCGGCCATAGCCGGCGTAAAGCCCAGTGCCAGGCAGGCCGTGATCAGGAATCGTGCGCGCATGTGGAATGCCTCTCATTACAATCGTGTAATGTATTCTGATACCTGCTTGCGGTATTGGCCGATATCTGGGAATGTCCTGATTGCTGCAGCGAAAATACCTATCGGGGCGTTAGGTAACGGAGCCTCACGGTGCAGGATCGCAACGTAGATATTGCCCATCTGCCGGCGCGAATCGCAGGCCATCGATCGTGACCAAGATGACATTTTCCGTGTAATGTCAGGGTCCGGTGTTAGCGGCATAAGAGGGCGTCGAGGCGAAGGCGGCAAAGACCGCGAGCAGCAGGCAGAACGGATAGCGTCGATGCGACATGAAAATCTCTTTTGAACAGGTGCGAAATGACATCCGGTAGGACAACCGATTGCGACCGGTGAGTCAAGTCGGCGAAACCGGGTGCTTTTTCAGCGTCTTCGGTGCAGAATCGTTTTCATCTGTTGGTATGACAGTACAGTCTGCGGTCGATGGGAATGAAAAAAATTGCCGGGCCGAACGAAACGCCGGATTCTGCCCGTCTCGCCGGTGTCGAGCTGGGAGGGACCAAGATCGTCTGTGGGCTGGCCCGGGCAGACGGCGGCCTTCTGGAGCGGGTGCAGATCGATACGCAGGCTCCCGATCTCAGTTTGCCCCGGATCCGGGAGGTACTGGAGACATTTATTGCCCGTCATGGCCCGTTTGCTGCTCTGGGTATCGGTACGTTCGGCCCGGTATGTCTCGACCGTTCAGCACCCGGCTACGGGCGTTTGGGGCCTACGCCGAAAATACCCTGGCGCGGCTGCGACTTGTCCGGTTTTTTCGGCGACCTGTTTTCCGTTCCGGTAGTGATCGACACGGATGTCAACGCGGCTGCAATGGGTGAGGTGAAGTGGGGTGCTGCCGTCGGCTGCGATCCGGTCGTGTATATCACGGTCGGCACGGGGATCGGGGGTGGCGTTCTGGCAGGGGGGCAGCCGGTGCATGGTCTGCTCCATCCTGAGCTGGGACATATGCATGTACCGCGTGCCATGGGCGATACATTCAGGGGTTCGTGTCCCTCCCATGCGGATTGTGTGGAAGGCATGGCGGCCGGGTCGGCAATCGTCGAACGTTGGGGCAAGCGGCTCGACGAACTGCCGCCAGGCCATCCTGCGTATGCGCAGACAGCGCATTACCTGGGGCACCTGGTGACCAATGCCATTTTGACGGTGTCACCGGAAAAAATAGTACTGGGCGGCGGAGTAATGGACAGCGGGGTGCTGTTGCCGTTAATACGGAGGAATGTCCGGTTGCTGCTCAACGGGTTTATTGCCGTCGATCCGGTCGAACGAGGGATAGACAAGCTGATCGTATCGCCCGGCCTGGGCGTGAATTCCGGGTTACTGGGTGCAATAGCGTTGGCACAGCAGGCTTGAACTGAGGGCCGGCCCGGTCCCGGCATTTCTGCTCTCGCTGGATAATTGCGAGGTGTATGCCCGGCAAGGCTTTGATATATTCGCAGTCGTACTTTGATTTGAAAGGGGCCAGTGCCGATGCTGAAGCTGAACCTGATCGGAATCCTGCTGGTCTGTACAACAGTCACCGTGCATGCGCTGGGCACAGCTTTGTGGATAAAGGTGCTGATTGGCTGGACCACTGCTTTATTGTTTGCCGTTCTCCAGAACGGGATAAGGCAGATGTTTGGCGATGCCCGAAAGCCCGAGTAATTCTCGCCGGCATCGTGAAGTGGAGTCTGCCGGTACTTGAAATATGGCTACCAAAAAGCGATCTGCGCCGCCACCGCCGGATATTCTGCGCAAGTCCGGTCCGCACAAGGACCAGACCAGGTACGACCGCAAGCGGGTAAAACAAAAAGACAGGAAACGAGGAGAGCAGGCCGATGATTGAACAACTTGCCGGGATTCACGCTGGGCTGCCAACGGCCGCCGGCCTGCTGGCATTGCTCATTGTCGCCGTAGTCACTCATTTCGTGGTCAAGCGGGTGCTGGTCAGCGGCGTGCGGATGCTGGCCCGGCGGACTCAGATCACCTGGGATGACGCTCTGGTCGACCGCAAGGTATTTACCCGCCTCGCACAGGTGATTCCCGCCGTGGTTGTGACCACCGGCGTCAATTTCGTGCCGGCACTGGAGCCTGCTTTTGCCCAGTTGATCCGCAATGTCGCGAGCGGGTACCTGGTCCTGATGCTGACGCTGACCCTGTCTGCAGCCCTGAGTGCTGCGAACCAGGTCTATGAGACGTTCCCGGTATCGCGCGAACGCCCGCTGAAAGGCGTAGTGCAACTGCTGCAGATCGTTGTATTCATTATCGGCGGTGTGCTGATTCTTGCTGCTGTCATGGATCGTTCGCCGCTGCTGTTGCTTAGCGGCCTGGGGGCGATGACGGCCATCCTGCTGCTGGTATTCAAGGACACACTGCTGGG
>JAJRXW010000075.1 GCA_024276095.1 Gammaproteobacteria bacterium | reverse complement strand
ATACTGCACGCCGACCCGAATGTTGTGCCGCAGGCCTGCTTCGGTAATATCGCCTTTGGGCGCAGTCAGGAGGTCTGCCGCTGTGATATCGACATCCTCTCGAAGTACATCCAGCTGATTGGCGCCGGGCATCACCGCATCGAACGCTGCCATCGCAATCGGTGCGAGACCGGGATGGGCAACCCAGGTTCCGTCATGCCCGGCTTCTGCCTCCCGGATCTTGTCCGCCCGGACCGCAGCCATTGCCGCTTCATTGGCCGCCGGATCGTTCTTGATGGGGATTTGCGCCGCCATGCCGCCCATCGCATGCGCGCCTCGCCGATGGCAGGTGCGAATCAACAGACTCACATAGGACTTGAGAAAATGCTGGTCCATGGTGACGGACGAGCGATCCGGAAGAACGAAGTCCGGGTTGTTCCTGAACTTCTTGATGAAACTGAAAATATAATCCCAACGACCGCAGTTAAGCCCGGCGCTGTGGTCACGCAACTCGTAGAGGATCTCGTCCATTTCAAAAGCGGCCAGAATGGTTTCGATCAATACGGTGGCCTTGATAGTGCCCTGCGGTATCCCCAGCAGATCCTGGGCGAGCACGAATACATCGTTCCAAAGCCGGGCCTCAAGGTGACTTTCCAGTTTCGGCAGATAAAAATAGGGTCCGCTGCCACGCTCGATCAGATTCCGGGCGTTGTGAAAGAAATAAAGACCAAAATCGAACAGACTGCCCGACATCGGTTCTCCATCCACATGCATATGCCCTTCGTCCAGGTGCCAGCCCCTGGGGCGTACGATGAGCACAGCGGGATTCTCCGCCAGTCGATAAAGCTTGCCTGTTCCCGGATGCGTAAAGCTGATGGTGCCGGCGACAGCGTCGCGCAGATTACGCTGCCCTTCGACGAGGTTATCCCAGGTGGGCGAACACGAATCCTCGCAATCCGCCATAAAAGTTTTCACATCGGCATTCAGCGCATTGATAATCATCTTGCGGTCGACCGGGCCGGTAATCTCGACCCGCCGGTCCTGAAGATCGTCAGGTACCGCGGCAACTTTCCAGTCTGCCGCGCGAATCCCGGCAGTTTCCGGGAGAAAATCCGGCAGGCTCCCTGCATCGAGTTCCTGTTGACGCTGATGTCGGCGCTCCAGCAACTCGAGCCGCCTCGAATTAAACCGGCGCTGAAGGGCCAGCAGAAAATCGATCGCCGGCCCGGTCAGAATCTCGCTCTGATGGGCAGTCGGCGGCGCTGTGAAGGAAACGCCCCCGTCCTCATCAGTCTTCGCAGGCTGTAAGTTGGAATTCATGGCAGAAAGGTACCCGAGCTCGTGTTAGAATAGTAGGATATTTTCACAGTAGAAATTTCACAGTGTGAATTTCACAGATTACTTATTATTCATGTCCAAAGTCACGTTGCAACGAAATACCCATTTTCTCGGTTCGAAAATCCGGGCGCTGCGCAAACGCAACGGGCTGACGCTGGAGGATCTCTCGACCCGCTGTATCCAGCTGGATGCCAGGGCTGCACCGTCTGTTTCTTATCTAAGCATGATCGAAACGGGAAAACGTGTACCGTCCCCACAATTATTGCGATTGATGGCGGACGTATTTCAACGTGACATAAGCTGGTTTCTCGACGAGAACCTGGAAACCGACACGCCGATGCCCACGGCCGGCAGTGGCGGGCTCAAGGGCATCCCGCTGGAACCGGATTTTCTGTTCTCCAGGCAGTTGCTGCAGACCGCCCTTCCCGAGCTGCTGTCACAGACCGGCACCACCGGACGCCAGTTCGCCCAGTTGCTCATTCGCTCGCATCAGGAAATGCAGCAAAACCGGTTTCCGGATCTCGAGCGCGCTGCCGAACAAACCGGCAACAAGCGATTTCCGCTCGATGAGCGGGACCTGATCCGGCTGCTCAAGGATCACGGTTTGAAAATCCGCTGGTTCGACAAGGCAATGACCAGCGCGAAAGATCCATCGGGCACTCCGTACAAGACGCTGATGTGTTCCTTTTTCGATGCGCCCGATACCGTTTATGTCAACGAGCGTCTGCGCGCCAATCCGCAACGATTGAAATACGATCTGGCCGGGTACCTCGGTCACAAGGTGCTGCACAATGGCGATGGACTCAAGTCCATCCAGGCGGCCGGCGGCATGTTCGGCAGCCCCGGCGGTACCGACCGCAGCGATTCGGACGATATGAATACACAGGATATCCTGTTCGCCTGGCGTGATTTCGAATGCAGTTATTTTGCCGGCGCGCTGCTCAGCCCCCGGTTGCCTTTCCGGCGGTTTCTGATTCGTGAAGCCTATGACCCGCTGTCCGGGGCAAAGGTCGGCCTGACAGCGGCCGTCGTGATGCGCAGAATGACTTCTGTTTCGCCCTATCCGCACTGGCATTACTTTGACGCCTATCCGCCCGGACGGTTGCGGGCGGTCTACCGCGGCAACGGTATTCCCCTGCCGTGGGGCAATATGACGATGGTAAACGACCCCTGCCCGCAATGGGCGGTATTCCGTTTGCTGGAAAGCTCCGCAACGAGAAAACCTGCGGCGCAGATTTCATTACTCAAGGACAAGAACCTCTACCGCCTGTACTGCTGCCTGTCACTGCGTACCGCTGATGTCGCCACGAACAAACACGTGATTTCAGTCGGCGTCGACCTGATTCCGGCCCTGCGCTCACACGGAATCGACGCAGAAGGGCTGGTCGACGAAGCCGTCGAATGCTGCCGTGCCAGCGGCGGCGAGGCCATGCTGCCGAAACCCCTGCACAGCGCACTCAAAAGCATTGCCCGGGTACTGAATATCGCGTGGATCGAACAGGGCCTCGATGAACCGGCCCGAATCATCTGTCCGCGACGAAGCTCCTGTCCGAGCGTCGAAAGCTGCGGTCACCGGCCGGAAAAACCCAAAGGGCCCTGGCTCGAACAAACCCGCCGCGAACTGCTGGCAGCCGCGGCCAAGGACTGACGGTTGCGGTCAGGATGCCAGAACCTTGCCGGGGTTCAGCAGTCCCTTGGGATCGAGCGCCTGCTTCAGAGTACGCATCAGGTCGATCTCGGCCCGGCTCCTGCACCATGAAAGATAGCGCCGCTTCTCCAGGCCGATACCATGCTCGGCCGAGATAGACCCGCCGATTGCGCCCAGTGGCCGGTAAACCAGTGCTTCGACCTCCGAACGGGCGCTGCCGTCCTGCCCGCCGGCGCTGATCGCCAGATGGATGTTGCCGTCCCCGAGATGACCGAAAACGTACAACTGATGGTCCGGCCAACGGCGCATCAGTTCGGCCCTCACCTCGTCCACATAGGCCCGGGTATCTTTTAATGCCAGGCTGACATCGAACAGGAACAATGGCTGTATTTGCAGCAGTTTTTCGACATCGTCGCGAATGGCCCACATGCTGTCCCGCTCGCGCTGCGATTTCGCCACGGCGGCATCGACCAGCAGATCCTGTGTCATGGCCTGTTCGAGCGCGGCCTGAAAGCGCTGCCGGTCGGCTTGCCGGTGCCCGCCAAGAGACTCGATGAGCACATAATAGGGATAGCCGGGTGGCAACGGCGGGTTACCGGCCTGTGACCCGCCGAGCAGGAAACCGTAGAAGTCCTCCCAGAGCACCTCGAAAGCACTCAGACAACCGCCCAGTGCTGCATCCATGAAATTGAGGAACCGCGTCACCTGGTCGAAACCGGCCACCGCAACGAACGCGGTGTCCTGGCTGACCGGATGCTGTACCAGCCGCAGCACCAGTCGTGTCACGATGCCCAATGTACCTTCCGTGCCGATGAACAGCTGCTTGAGGTCATAGCCCGCGTTATTTTTCAGCATGTGGTTCATCGATGTCACCACGGTACCATCGGCAAGCACCGCCTCCAGACCCAGGATGAGCTCTCGT
>JAJRXW010000074.1 GCA_024276095.1 Gammaproteobacteria bacterium | reverse complement strand
GCGTCGACATTCGAACCATGGGCAGCGGCAATGCCGGTGGGACGAATGCCTTGCGCACGCAGGGCAAACTGTTTGCATTCTGGGTCATGGTGATCGATGTGGCCAAGAGTGCCGTGCCCGTATGGCTGTTGCCGATGCTGGTACTGCCGGGTGTGCCGCTCGATCCGGAAATTTCCAGAACCTGGCTGATGCTTGCCTGTGGCGGAGCGGCGGTGGTCGGGCACTGCTATCCCGTGTGGTTCCAGTTTTGCGGTGGCAAGGGCGCGGCTACGGCGATCGGCGTGCTGATCGTGATTGCTCCATCGTTGCTTTTGCCGGCTCTGGCGGTATGGGCCGGGGTACTGGTCGTTACCGGGTACGTCGGCCTGGCAACCATGGCTGCGACGGTGGTGCTGCCTTTGTATGTTGCGGTGACTTCGTTTGCCGATCATTCCGAACTGTTTTGGTATCTGTGTTTTCAGGCCGGGCTGATTATCTATACCCACCGGGAAAATATCCGGCGCATGATGCACGGGGAAGAGAATCGCGCGGAACGTGCGATGTTGTTTCGCCGGGCCGGGCCGGATTGCTAGGCGGGGCTCCTGGCCGGACGTTCAGACAGTAATATCGAGAGATCAGCTACCCATGGGCGTACGTGACGATTTGCTCGGCTTGCTGGCCGACGGCCAGCTGCATTCGGGCAGTTTCCTGGCTGATCGTCTCAATCTGTCACGTACCGCTGTCTGGAAGCATGTTCGGAAACTCGCGGACTACGGGCTGGTAGTCGAAGCTGCGCCGGGTAGAGGATACCGGCTCGATCGTCCTCTTGAGTTGCTCGATCGGACCGCCATTGTCGATGGCCTGGATTCTGCTACATCGCAGGCACTGGAGATGCTCGATCTGCACGGCGTCATCGAATCGACCAGTACCCGGTTGCGCTGCGGCCCGCCGCCTTCGCCCGGGCGGCTGCGCGTATGCGCTGCCGAGTACCAGACCGATGGCCGTGGCCGTCGTGGGCGAAGCTGGCTGTCTCCCTACGGCGCCGGAATCTGCCTGTCGGCATGCTGGCGCTTCGAAAGTACGCCCCGTGACCTGTCCTCGTTGTCACTGGCTTCCGGTGTTGCTGTGGTACAGGCTCTGGAGCGCTGTGGTATTCGTGGTCTGTCGCTCAAATGGCCGAATGATGTCATTCTCGACCACGGTAAAGTGGCGGGTATTCTGGTCGATGTCGAGGGTGAAACTGAAGGGCCCATGACCGTCGTGATTGGTGCCGGACTGAATGTAGAGGCTACCGGGTTCCTCGATACCCGGCCGGTCGACGATGGGCATCTCCCTGCGGCGGCGCTTGTGGATGCGCCTGTTGCCGATCCCGGGCCAGGCCACGGATTGTCGAGAAACAGGATCGTTGCGGCGTTGATCATGTCTTTTCATCAAATGTTGCTGGAGTTTGCAAGGACCGGGTTTGACGGGTTTGCCGAGCGCTGGCGGCACTACGATTACCTGCTGGGCCGGGAGGTCAGGCTGGTCGCTGCCTCCGGCAATGAATGCGGAACCGCTTGCGGTATCGCCCCCGATGGCAGTCTGCTGCTGGATGTGGATGGAGCGATCAGGCCGGTTGTGTCCGGTGACGTATCGGTGCGTGTTGCGTCATGAAGTTGCTGCTGGATGTCGGTAATACGCGGATCAAATGGGGTTTCCTCGGTAACGGCCGTGTACAGGATCCGGGAGAGGTTCTGCATCGCGGCAGGGCGATCCGCGACAGCCTGTCATTCATCGACAGCCTGTCCCGTAAGCCGGACGGGGTACTGGCAGCCAATGTGGCCGGGGATTCTGCGGCAGCAGCCGTCACTGCGGCCATCGCAGAAAAATTCGGCCTGTCGGTCAGCTTCGCGGAAACGGGTGAGCAGCAGGGCAGACTGCGCAACGGATACCGTGATTACCGTCAGCTGGGAGTGGATCGCTGGCTTGCCATGGCAGCGGCTTGCGCGGGACATCGCGGCCCGCTGTGCGTCGTGGATGCCGGTACCGCAACCACCGTCGATCTGATCGATCCGACCGGCCGGCATCTGGGTGGACTGATCGCGCCGGGACTGGCACTCATGGAGCAATCCCTGCATCGCGATACCGGGGAGATCCGGATGCGGGCGGCTCGCGCAGATGCCCGGGCCGATGCCAGGGCCGATGCCAGGG
>JAJRXW010000073.1 GCA_024276095.1 Gammaproteobacteria bacterium | reverse complement strand
TGGCTCCATTCGCCTCTGGACTGCAGGTTGAGTATCCTGGCAAATTGGAGGTATGGATCGCCCGGTTCCAGTAATGCGGAAGCCCTGTCAAGCAGCAGGCTGTCTTCCTCGATATTGTTCAGTGCTCTTTGGGTAAATGCCCGCCCGAGCATGCAGGCGCTGTTATCCGGAAGAACAGCCAGGCAATATTCAAAACTGTCTATCGATTCCTCTATTTTTCCCAAGTAAGACAGCGTGTTTACGATAGCAAAATGCGTCATTGGAGACAAAGGCCTGAACTCGAGAGCTTTTCTGAACAGAGGCAAGGCTTCACTGAACTTGTACTGGTTCCATAACATGAAGCCATAGTTGTGTATGGCTTTGGTCAGGTTGGGGTTGATTTCAAGCGCTCTTTTATAGGCGTTTGTTGCAAGGGTGAATTCCGACTCGTAGGTATGCAATAGTCCCAGTGCGGCGTAGCCTTCCGCAAGGTTCGGATTCAGTTCAAGCGCCCTGTCAATCAACAGCCTGATTCTTTTGAAGGCCGCTTCCTCCCGGATTACACCTCGCTGAATCAAAATCAGCGTTGTATTGGCTTCTCCGGCAAGCGCCAGAGCGTAGTCCGGTGCCAGCCTGATGGCTTCCTGATAAGCTCCCACCGATTTTTTATAGCCGTCTACAGTGCCCAGATTGGCATAAGTCTGCGCTTTTAAATAGCTCAGATAGGCGCCCTTGTTGGCAGGATGATAGGGTGCCGGTCCTGTTGCAATGAAATGATCATCGCTTTCAAACGATGAAATAATTTCATTGGCAATTAGTTTTTGTAAACTGAACAGGTTCTCGGGCGCGGAACGGAATTCTTTGGACCACAGATGGTAATTCGTTCTGGCATCGATCAGCTGAATAGTAACCAGAAAATCGTTTTCTTTTTGCACGGAGCCTTCTATCAGATAGTTTACGCCGAGCTTTTCCGCGATTTGTCTGATGCTCAAGCCGCTGTCTTCAAATTGAGATGAAGATATTCGTGAAATGACCTTGAAATGTGTGGCGGAGGCCAGTTGATGGATGATTTGCTCTGTCAGCCCCTTGGCGAAATAGTCGTATTCCCTGGTTTCGATGAAACTGCTGAGCGGTAATACGGCAATGGAATATTCCGGAATCGCCGGGGTTTTTTCAACTTCGGCGGGACCAAAGAAATAGTAACTGAATATTGTTGCAGCAATAATCAAAAGAGCGGCCCATCGCGTTCTGGATAATCGGGATGCCGGGTCGCGGGAGGTATTTTTTCCGGAGTGATCCGTACCTTCCAGCCAGGTCACCGGTGCGGTGAGCTGATAGCCCAGTTTGGGGCGGGTTCTGATGAAATGATCGTTCTGCTCGTCTTTCAAATAGGCCCTGAGATGGGAAATGCAGGTATTCAGCGCGTTGTCCACCACCACACGGTCGCCCCAGATCTTGTCGAACAGCGTCTTCCGCGAAACGACTTCACCCCCTGCTTCGGCCAGAATGCAAAGCAGCAGCATGGTTTTTGGTTCGAGTTCAATCCGCCGATGACTGTTTTTTATTGTCTTTGCTGACGGGTATACCAGCCATGGCCCAATCCGGAAATCAGGGGTGTTCGATAACTTGTCGAACTGACTATTTCTGTTTGTCACTTGGCACCGGGGCTGGTCTGCCTGTTATTGGTGCCCCCGCCCAAGACAGTCCGGAATATATTAGCAGTTATGAATTCTCGGTTCCAGATAACCGCTGCCGGCCAGGCCTTGTCCGGAGCCGGCAAACTGCCGGGAAAACCGGTCAATCCATCTTTCCCTGAGTTTTCCGGAAGCTTTTCCTGAGTTTTTTTCAGGAGGTTTGCCTTAGTCTGTTTCTATCCTTTCACTGACTTGGACGAACAGCGGGGGGGAGTGACAGGGCAGCAATCCGGTGCGTTTCAGGTTGCCGGACTGAATGGGCCGAAAAAGGCAGGAATGAGCTATGACTAAAACAACCCCAGGCATGAAAAGACATCTAGATTCAGGAAAATTCTCAGTTTCTGTGATGGCCCTGTTGATTACGTTCCTGCCGGTCATTGTGAATGCGCAATTTGCCAATGAGGTCAAACTTATGGCCTCTGACGGCGCAGCCGATGACCTTTTTGGCCTGTCTGTTTCGATCAGCGGCGACACGGTAATCGCAGGGGCAACCGGCGACGATGACAACGGTCTTGATTCCGGTTCTGCCTATGTCTTTGTGCGTGATCCTGCCACCGGCGCATGGGCAGAGCAGCAGAAACTCACGGCCTCTGATGGTGCGCCTGGTGACAGTTTTGGCAAGTCTGTTTCGATCAGTAGCGATACGGCAATAGTTGGGGCAAACAGGGATGATGATGGCGGCGATAATTCCGGCTCAGCCTATATATTTGTACGTGACCCTGCCACCGGCGCATGGACAGAGCAGCAGAAGCTCTTTCCCGCTGGGGCCACGGGCACGAATGATGACAACTTTGGTTTCTCGGTTTCGATCAGCGGCGACACGGCAATCGCCGGGGCCACGGGTGATGATGACAACGGCATTCAGGCCGGCACAGCCTATGTGTTCGTACGTAACCCTGCTACCGGTGTCTGGACGAGGCAGCCGAAGCTCCTGGCCTCTGACGGCACTGCTGGTGACGCTTTCGGCATTTCTGTTTCGATCAGCGGCGACACAGTAATAGCAGGGGCACACCAACACGATGACAACGGCTCTGATTCCGGCGCAGCCTATGTTTTTGTGCGTGACCCTGCCACCGGCGCATGGACAGAGCAGCAGAAACTCACGGCCTCTGACGGCGCGGCCAATGACCTTTTCGGCCTGTCTGTTTCGCTCGGCGGCGATACGGCAATAGTAGCGGCACAGAGGGATGATGATAACGGTGTTGATTCCGGTTCTGCCTATGTTTTTGTGCGTGATCTTGCCACCGGCGCCTGGACAGAGCAGCAGAAGCTCCTGGCCTCGGACGGCGCGGCACAGGACAACTTTGGCAGGTTTGTTTCAGTTAGCGGCGACACGGTAATTGCAGGGGCAACCGGTGATGATGACAACGGCGCTAATTCCGGTTCTGCCTATATCTTTGTACGTGATCCTGCCACCGGTGCCTGGACAGAACAGCCGAAGCTCCTGGCCTCTGATGGCACTGCTGGTGACGCTTTCGGCATTTCTGTTTCGATCAGCGGCGACACGGCAATAGCAGGAGCAGGCCTTGATAATGACAATGGCTCTGCTTCCGGCTCGGCCTATGTATATAGGTCATCAGTGGTCGCCGCACCGGACATCACCGTCACCGACTCTATCGTTCCGGCCGGCGACCTTTCCGTACCCTACGGCGACGTAACGGTATCCACGACATCCAGCCAGACTGTTACTATCACCAATGAGGGCAATGCAGACCTCGCTATAGGCGATATTGGAGTAGTCGATCCCCTTGCAGCGCCCTTCAGTATCCTGAATGATTCCTGCACCGGGCAGATCCTCACACCTGCCGCGAACTGTATTTTTGACGTCAGGTTCTCACCGACCACTACCGGCTTTTCCTCGGACAGCTTCGACCTTCCTTCCAATGACCCGGATGAAAATCCGGTGACGGTCAACGTCAGTGGCACGGGGACACCCACACCGGTGCCGGACATCACGGTCACCGATTCGGTAGCTCCTGACAATGACCTTGATATGCCTTTCGGCAATGTTACGGAGAATACAACGTCGGATCAGACGGTCACCGTGACCAACGACGGCAGTGCAGACCTCATCCTCGGCCAGGTAGCCGGCGCAGACCAGCTTGCGGCGCCCTTTAGTGTCGAAAATGATCTCTGTTCAATCCAGACACTGGTGCCGGCTGCCAGTTGCACTTTCATGGTCCGGTTTGCACCCACCGTGGCCGGGCCTTTCACCGACAGTCTCGATATCCCCTCCGACGATCCGGATGAAAATACCGTCACGGTGACTGTTGCCGGCACCGCTACACCACCGGTGCCGGATATTACCGTCACCGATTCAGTGGCACCGAACAACGATCTGCAGGTTCCCTTCGGCAATGTAACAGAGGGGACTTCATCGGATCAGACTGTGACCGTGACCAACGACGGCAGTGCGGATCTGGTGCTCGGCAACGTTGCTGCCGCCAACCCGCTGGCAGCACCCTTTAGTATCGTGCCCGGCGGACAGGACACCTGCTCCGGGCAGACACTGGTACCTGCCGCAAACTGTACTTTTGACATCAGGTTTTCACCGGCCGCGCCGGGCGTATCCAACGACAGCTTCGATATCCCCTCCAACGACCCGGATGAAGACCCGGTCACCGTCAACGTCAGCGGTACCGGGACGCCCATACCGGTGCCGGATATCACGGTCACCGATGCGGCAGCGCCGGTGGACGATTTGCAGGTTCCCTTCGGCAATGTCACCGAAATGACAACAGCCGATCAGATCGTCACCGTGACCAACGATGGCAATGCCGACCTAGTGATCGGTGGTGTTGCTGCAGCTAACCCGCTTGCCGCGCCTTTCAGTGTCCCGAATGACACCTGTTCAAACCAGACCCTGGCGCCGGCGGCCGGTTGTACTGTCACAGTCCGGTTCGCACCCACCGGCACCGGGCCTTTCAACGACAGCCTCGATATCCCCTCCAACGACCCGGACGAGAACCCGGTCGTGGTCACCGTGAGCGGTACGGGGACATTAGCACCGGTGCCGGACATCACCGTCACTGACGCCATCGCTCCCGTGGATGATCTGCAATTACCATTTGCCGATCTCACTGTCGGCGGTCTGTCCGATCAGACCATTACGGTGACCAATGATGGTACTGCCGATCTGGTGCTGGGCAATATCGCCACGGCCGATCCACTGGCCGATCCGTTCAGTGTCGTAAGTGACACCTGTTCGCTTCTGGCGCCGGCAGCCAGTTGTACTGTCACCATCCGGTTTGCGCCGACCGCGGCAGGGACGTTTAACGACAGTCTCGATATCCCCTCCGACGACGCGGATGAAAACCCGGTCACGGTCAACGTCAGCGGTACGGGACTCGCGGGGGTGAACAACCCGCCCTCGAGTCCGAAACTGGTGTCCCCGGCCGACGGCCAGCAGGGCCTGCCGACGACAGTGGTCTTTAGGTGGCAGCCTGCGACAGACCCGGATGGCGATGTGGTCAGCTATGATCTTCACAATTGTCAGGACGCTGATCCGGTCGCCAATTGCACTTCCGTCAGAACGGTGATGCTGAATAGTGGTGCTGCTGAAAGTCCCTACCGCTATGCGAGCCTGGGTTATGGTGGCGGGGTGTTGATACTGGGGATGATTCTTGTTGGCGGTATGTTCGTCAGGAGAAAAGTTTCGTTGATGCTGGGCACGTTTATCCTGTCATTTACCCTGGTGGCTTCATGTCTCCACGATGATGATCCGGTCGACAACAACGAAAGCTTTACGATAGTTGGCCTCGATACGGGCAGCACTTACTACTGGGTCGTTGTCGCCAAAGACAGCAACGGCGGCGCAACATCCAGTGCTGTGTGGCGCTACTCGACGCAATAAGCGATGCCGGGACAGGCGTTCCGGGGATCGGGCAGCGCAGCGCCAACCCGTAGCAGCGGCTTCCGGTGGCGATCTGATCGTGGCCGGGAGTCGCTGCTACTCGACAGCCGTCAGCGGCCAGAACACCGGCAGCAAAATCATCACGACAAAGAACACCACCAGCGTCAACGGCACCCCCAGCCTGATGTAGTCGGAGAACCGGTAGCCGCCCGGTCCCATCACCAGGATATTGGCCGGATGTGAAATCGGGCTGGTAAAGCTTGCCGAGGCCGCCATCGCCACCGCCATCATCGCGGTATGCGGCTGAATCCCCATTTCTGCGGATGCCGACAGCACGATCGGTGACATGAGCACCACCAGCACGGCCGTGGGAATGATCATCGTGGCCATTGCGGTGACCAGGTAAAGCCCGGCGATCACCGGCCACGGACCCATGTCCCCGAGACCGGCCATGACCTTGCCGGCCAGGAACTCCGCAGTCCCGGTCTGGTGCATCGCAATCCCCAGCGGCAGCATGCCCGCGATCAGAAAGACCGCCCGCCAGTCGATGGCGCGATAGGCCTGCTCCATGTTCAGGCAGCCGGTCAGGATCATGGCGCTGGCGCCGACAATTGCCGCCACCGAGATCGGCAACAGGCCGGCCAGTACCGAGCCGACCACCGCCAGCATGATCAGGCCGGCCAGCGGCGCGCGGCGCGTATCGGTGGGCGGGGCGTTGATCGGTGTGAGCACCAGCAGATCGGGGTCGTCGCTCAAAAGCGCCAGTTTCTGCCGCGGCCCGACGAGCAGCAGTCCATCGCCCAGGCGCAGCTTCATCTGGTCGAGACTGGAGCGGATTGCCTTGCCGGAGCGCCAGATGGCGACCAGTTCCAGCTCGTATTTTTCGCGAAAGTTGATCTCGGATACCTGCATATCGGCCAGCGGCGAATGCGGCGCCAGCGTGACCTCCAGCGTGCCCAGCCGGTCCGATTCGAAAACGTTCAGGTTGGCGGGCATGCCATCCGGAACCGTCAGTTCCTGCAGCCCCACCAGTACGTCCAGGTCCTCGCTGCGCCCCTGGATTACCAGCAGGTCCCCGCCGAGAATCAGCTCATCGGGTTCCGGCATGACCTGCAGCTCGCCTTCCCGGAAGGTGGCCAGCAAACGGAAGTCGAAGGCATCGCCAAGGCGGCTTTGTCCCAGTGTCGATCCGCCCAGCCCCGAGTCGCGTGGCACGCGCACCACGAATATTCTTTCCTGCAGGCGATAGGTATCGGTCAGGTCTTCCTCGGTGACCGGCCGGATATCGTCGAATTCCGGGCTGCGTTCGAGTTCCGCCAGGGCCTGGTCACTTCCCTGCAACAGCAGCTTGTCGCCTTCGCGAATCGGTACATAGGTCAGGTTCTCCCTGCGTATCAGGTCCTTGCGGCGGATCGCCAGTACGTTGGTGCCGAAGCGGCGCCGGAATTCTGCATGGTGCAGCGGTTCTTTTGCCAGCGGTGAGTTCCTGGCGACGGTCACTTCCGCCATTGCTATTTTGCCGCTCATCATTTCCTTGAGCAACGGCGCTTCGCGTTCGATCACCAGGTCGCTCCAGCGGCGCATCTCGTCAAAGCGGTCCAGTCTTCCCTGCACGAGCAGTTTGTCGCCTGCCTGCAGTGTCGTGGTTCTGGACGGCAGGGTCTCGACCCTGTTGTGTCGTTCCAGCGCAATGACCAGCAGCCCGGCTGCGGAGCTGATCCGGCTTTCCGCCAGTGTCTTGCCCACCAGTACGGAACCCGCCGGCACCTGCATGACAAAGGTACGCTCCTGCAGTCCGTATTGCGCCCGAAGGTTGCGCTGGCTGCGTTGCTTCGAAGCGCCGGCCGATTCCCGCCTCGGCAGCATCAGCCGTCCCACGAAAGCGATAAACACGACGCCGGCGAGCAGCACGCCAAGACCTACCGGCGCAAACTCGAACATGCCAAAAGGCTGGAACCCGCTTTCCGCCAGCGCGCCACTGATCAGCAGGTTCGGCGGTGTACCGATCAGAGTTGTCAGTCCGCCCAGCAACGAACCGAATGCCAGCGGCATCAGCAGCCGCGAAGGAGGAATCTCGGTCCTCTTGGCGATATCGACCACCACCGGCAGCATCAATGCCGCCACGCCAATATTATTCATGAAAGCCGACAGGCCGCCGGCGATCAGCATGATGGTGACAATCAACGGGATTTCGCCCTGGCCGGCGATTCTCATCACGCGCCGGCCGAGGATATCGGCGATGCCGGTGCGCGTAAGACCGTCGCTGAGAATGAACATCGCCCAGACGGTCACGACTGCGGCATTGCTGAACCCGGAGAGTGCTTCGGTCGGCGAAACCAGGCCGGTCAGCGCCAGTGCGCTGAGCACCAGCAGGGCCACCAGGTCCATGCGGATTACTTCGCTGATGAACAGTGCCAGCGCAACGCCCAGAATGACGAGAACCAGCGCGATCTCAAGAGTCATTCATGCTTCATCCGAGCCGTTCCATAACAGGTTTCCGGGCCAAACGCGCCCCGGGAAAATCAGATTCACCGGAACTGTAAAGGATCGAACCTTGCAGGTGAAGGACCGGGTTCAATATTGGCGGTTAGCGGCGATAGACTTCGGTATCGGGATGAAACGCGGCAGCGAGTGAGCCAGGGCATTCGGGCTGACAGGCACCGGGCAGGGCAACCGGGGAGTGAGCCAGGGTGACGGGGCGGGCGCGGTGGCCGGTTCAGAGACTGTAGCCGGTCGGCCAGAACGTTCAACACCCCTTCGTACCCGGATGGCCCGCGTGTCTCAGAACCGGCCACCGCGCCCGCCCCGTCACCCTGGCTCACTCCCCGGTTGCCCTGCCCGGTGCCTGTCAGCCCGAATGCCCTGGCTCACTCGCTGCCGCGTTTATCCGGGTTTTCGAGTTGCCCCGGTGCCAGCCGTGGCAGCAGACGGCGGTAAAGCGAGGGGAAAAATCGCTGCAGGTAGACGACAATCTTTTCCGCCCCGGCGATAATCAGCTCCGGTTGATTTTTTTCCATGGCCGTGACGATCGCCCGCGCACATTTATCCGCCGCCATGCCTTCGGCCTGTGCCCTGTCCATGGTTGCCCAGCTCGAACCGTCCGCCGTCACGGCGCTGAGCGAGATGCCGGTCCTGATGAAACCCGGGCATACCATCGTCACGTGAATTCCGCTGCCATGCAGTTCGCCGCGCAAAGCCTCGAAATAACCGTGCAGGGCGTGTTTCGACGCTGCGTAACTTGATCGTCCCGGCGTCGAAATCTTTCCGGTCAGGCTGCTGATGACGACGATTTGTCCGGAACCCTGTTCATGCATCGCCGGCAATACCGCCTTGGTGGTTGCGAGGCAGGCGAAATAATTGATCGCCATGATGTTCTGTTCGACAGCAAGACTCGTCTCTCCGGCCAGGGAGCGCTGTGAAATCCCGGCGTTATTGATCAGGATATCCACCGGTCCCCATCGGGCGATGATCTGCTGCACCGAGCGTTGTACGGACTCCGGTTCGCCCAGGTCCATGGTGACAAGCTCATGGTGGTCCGGGTTGTGGCAGCTCGTCTGAACCTGCCGCAGTGTTTTCAGGTGTCTCGCGGTAAGAATCAACCGTGCTCCTTTCCGGCTCAACGCCACGGCAAGTGCAGCCCCGATTCCGCCCGAAGCCCCCGTCAGTAATACCCGCTTGCCTTCAATACGCATCTGTTCCCCCCCCGTCAGCGCTCTCCATAACCTCCACCGCCGGGTGTTTTTATCACCAGCATGTCCCTCGCCTGCAGCGCGACCTGATCCGTCGCATCCAGTATTTCCTGTCTGCCGTCGCGGCGAATCACTAGGTTGTGGCCGGTCTTTCCCGGCTGGCCGCCGTTACAGCCGAAAGGTGCGATCCGGCGATGGCCTGACAGGATGGAAGCATCGAGTGAATCGCGAAACTCCAGTTTCCGGATCACGCCGTTGCCGCCCCGGTGCCGTCCCGCCCCTCCGCTGCCCTCGCGGATCGAAAACTCGCGCAGAATAACCGGGAATCTCGTCTCGAGCACTTCCGGGTCGGTCATGCGCGAGTTGGTCATATGGGTGTGTACGGCATCGGTACCGTCGAAGTCGCGACCCGCGCCCGCCCCTCCGCAGATGGTTTCATAGTACTGGTATTGGCGGTTGCCGAAGGTCAGGTTATTAATCGTTCCCTGTGCCGCAGGCATGATGCCCAGTGCGCCATACAGCGCATCGGTGATGCACTGGGACGTTTCCACATTGCCGGCTACCACCGCCGCAGGATAACGGGGCGACAGGATGGAGTTTTCCGGAATCCTGATACGGATCGGTTTCAGGCACCCGGCGTTCAGGGGAATATTGCTGTCGACCAGGGTGCGGAAAACATACAGCACCGCCGCCCGGCATACCGAGGTCGGGGCATTGAAATTGCTGCCGGTCTGCGGTGAAGTGCCGCTAAAATCCACCACCGCTTCACGGTGTTGGCGATCGATCCGGATTGCCACGCGGATGACTTCTCCGCCGTCCATTTCATATTCGAAGCGGCCTTCGCCGAGCCGCTCCAGCACATTGCGAACGGCCTCTTCCGCGTTGTCCTGGACATGTCGTGTATAGGCCTGCACGG
This sequence comes from Gammaproteobacteria bacterium, assembly GCA_024276095.1. Classification (GTDB taxonomy): domain Bacteria; phylum Pseudomonadota; class Gammaproteobacteria; order Steroidobacterales; genus JAJRUG01. The sequence continues at coordinate 7,628 of JAJRXW010000073.1, read as the reverse complement.
TTTCCAGGCCAAAATGTTCGATCAGGCTGCGCAGCGCCTGCAGTCCTGTTTCGTTGGCGGCGATCTGTGCCTTGAGATCTGCGATATTCTGTTCCGGGTTACGTGGCGGAAAGGCACCCTGCGTGAGTGCCTTCTCCAGTTCTGCTGCACACAGGCGACCGTTGTCGACCAGCTTGAAATTGTCGAACAGCACGCCTTCTTCGTGGATAGAGGAACTGGCAGCCGGCATTGACCCGGGTGTCAGGCCGCCGATGTCTGCGTGGTGTGCCCGGCAGGCGATAAAAAACAGGATGTTCGCTCCGTTGTCCGCGAAAAAGGGCGTGACGACAGTGATATCCGGCAGGTGAGTGCCGCCATGGTAGGGATCGTTGAGCATGAAAACATCGCCGGGATGCATCGTGCCCCGGTTGCGGGCAAGAACGATCGAGACGCTGTCGCCCATCGACCCCAGGTGAATCGGCATATGCGGCGCATTGGCAATCAACTGTGCCCGGTTATCGAACAGGGCGCAGGAAAAATCCAGCCGCTCCTTGATATTGACGGAATGCGCCGTATTCTCCAGCACGATCCCCATGCGCTCGGCGATGTGCATGAACTGATTGTTGAATACCTCCAGCATGACCGGGTCCACCCGGGTGCCCGTCGCTGCGCTGCGTTGCGCCGCCTGGTTGCGGTTGAGCACCAGCTGCGCGTGGCGGTTCACCACCGCGGTCCAGCCGGTCTCGACCAGTGTGGCGGTGTTGGCCTCGACGATCATCACCGGCCCCCCAAGACGGTCTCCCGGGCGAAGCCGGTCCCGGTGACGGACCGGTAATTCCTGCCAGCTTCCCCGGCAGAACACCCGGACGGTTTTCTCCGGCGCCGGTGAGCCGGTACCGGCAGTATCTCCGTCGATTTCTGCGCCGGGGCCTACCGTCGCTGCCTCTGCGATCCCTGCGGTTTTACCGGCAGCCTCGACGCGCAGTGAATCCACGATCAGATCGCGGTATTCCGGGGCAAACCCGAATCGCCGCCGGTGTGCCCGCGTGAACCCGTCGATGATCTCGCCGGCACTGCCCAGCGGCACTTCGAGGGCAGTATCGGAGCCGGCCACCTTGATGTTCACCGTCGTTCGGCAGTCGATCTGCCCGGGCCTGACGTGCTGCCGGGCCAGGCCGGCGCGGCATTGTGCTTCGAGATCTTCCGCTATGGCCCGCAGCTCCTGCAGCGAGGAATTCGACAGGGTCTTTTCGAAGGACTGCAAACGGTAGGTTCGCAGCGGTGCGATACCAATGCCCAGGGCCGACAGCACACCGGCCATCGGGTCGATCAGTATGCGCTGCATGCCCAGGCTGTCCGCAACCCGGCAGGCATGTTGTCCGCTGGCGCCGCCGAAACAGCACAGAATGAATTCCGCCGGATCGTAGCCGCGTTGTATCGAAATGCGTTTGATGGCATTCGCCATGTTGTCGATGGCAATAAGCAGAAATCCTTCTGCGGTTTCTTCGCAACTCAGCTGTTGCCCTGTGGCGCGGTTGATCTTCGCTGTCAGAGTCGAGAATGCATCATCCACTGCTTTTGAATCCAGCGGCAGGTTTGCATCCGGTCCGAAAACGCGGGGAAAGAACTCCGGTGAAATTCTGCCGAGCAGAACATTGGCATCGGTGACCGTCAGCTGTCCTCCGCGCCGGTAACTGACCGGCCCCGGCGTAGCGCCTGCCGATTCCGGTCCGACCTGGAGCCGGCCCGATTCGAACTTGAGGATCGAGCCGCCGCCCGCTGCGATGGTATGGACCTTGAGCATCGGCGCGCGCAGGCGAACCCCGGCAATTTCATTGTCGGTCGCGTATTCGAAGTCCCCTGAAAAAAGAGATACATCGGTTGAGGTGCCGCCCATGTCGAATCCGATGGCGGCGTCGTAACCGGCGATTTTTGCGACGTGCGCCATGCCGGCAACGCCCCCGGCCGGCCCCGAAAGAATACTGTCCTTGCCACGAAAAAAAGCAGCGCTTACCAGCCCGCCGTTACTTTGCATGAACAACAGCCGGCTGGTTTCGATGCCGGCCTGTTGCAGGTTGTCGTGCAGATTATCCACGTACCGCATCAGGACAGGTGACAAATAGGCATCCACGACCGTGGTTTCACCGCGGCTGACGAGTTTTACCAGCGGGCTGACTTCATGTGACAAAGAGACCTGGCGAAAGCCCAGGCGCCGGGCGATTTCCCCGGCACGGCGTTCATGATCTGGAAACCGGCAGGCATGCATGAAACAGATGGCTGCCGAAGCGAAACCTTCGCCGCGCAACCGTACCAGGTCCCGTTCAAGGCGATCGGGATCGAGCGCGGTCAACACGGTACCGTTGGCATCGACACGCTCGTCGGCCTCGATCACGGCAGTATGCAGCAGTTCCGGCAGACGGATATGCAGTGCGAACAGGTCCGGACGGTTCTGGTAGGCGATTCTCAGCGCATCCCGGAAGCCCCGCGTGATGACCAGCGCCGTGGGTTCCCCCTGTCGTTCCAGAAGGGCGTTGGTGGCGACTGTCGTGCCGATTTTGATGGCATCGACACGATGTCTGTCCGGGTATTCAGCCAGTACGGCTGTAATCCCGGCCACTGCGGCATCGTCGTAGTGTTCCGGATTTTCGGACAGCAGTTTCCGCGCGATGAGATGCCCGTCAGGTCGGCGGGCAACTACGTCGGTAAACGTGCCCCCGCGGTCGATCCAGAATTGCCAGCCGGTTTCCATTGCCGAATTGTAGCTTGCTTGCCCGGGCAGCCCCGGTTTTATCGGCGTGGGGCGGTGCCCGGTTCCGAGACACGCGGGCTTTCCGGGTACGGAAGGGTATTGGAGTACCAGCCAGCCGGCTACAGTCTCTGAACCGGGCACCGCCCCACCCCGATAAAACCGGGACTGCCCGGGCAAGCAAGCTGCAGTTCGACGCAACCAAATCCCTGCTCGCTGCACTAACTGTCCGGATGAGCGATTTTCGCAGGGGTTCGGACAATGAATAATAGTTCCGGTGTTTTTCGTTGGGCAGTGGTCTGGCTGCTGCTGTCGATCCTGACCGCCTGTGGCGGCGGGGGAGGCGGTTCGGGGGGTGCCGGCAATCCTGATCCGGTTGTGCCGGTTCCGGCGCGCACCAGCTTTCAGGTCATTGACGATCGGCAATGGGATGAAACCGCCGTGCGCAAGGTATTGCATGCTTTCGCTTATGGCGGTCAGGCGACCGACAGGCAGATCGGTGTATGGGCCGGCATGCCGCCCGAACAGGCGATCCGCCAGATGCTGACTTTCGACGAGCATAATCTCCTGCTGTCGCCGGCAGATCCCGACGACGCATCGGCGCTCGATACCCGGCCGGGGACCCTGCGGGCGCTGAGCGATTTCTGGCAGTCGGGCGATCCGGATAACCGGGTTGTCGACGATGCCGGTCATCGTGAACTGCATCAGTACCCGTTGATGGTCTGGTACAAGGCTGCCATCGCCCGGGGTCTCAACCCGTTCCGGCAGAAAATCGGCCTGTGGGAAACCAACTACCATATGTCCACCAGCGGCCGTGCCGGTGTCAACGCGCTGCAGACCATCCGTTATTACGATGACATCATGGCGACGCTCGAGTCCGGTGCGCCTTACCAGGACGTCATCACCGAGGGCGCGTTGTCGGCCGCGGTCGCCCGTCAGTTCCAGCATTTCGAGAACCGCTTTATCAACGGCAGGTGCGAGTGCAACGAAGACTTCGCGAGGGAATATTTCCAGCGGTTTTTTGGCATACGCGGCCTCGCCGATCCGCAGTATCATGAAACCGTCACCATAAAAAACAATGCCAAAGCCCTGACCGATGTGCGCCTGGGTTTCGATGCGGCGCTGGGGGATTTCAATGCGCAGATCGATTTCGGCAGTCTCTACCATCCATCCGGTCCGCTGGAGATTCTGCATGTCAGTATCGGCGGCAGTAATGCTGCGGAAAGAATTTCGGAACTCTCCCGGTTTGCCATCGAGCACCAGGAAAGCCTGGACAATTTGCCCGTTACCATCGTTGCAGAGCTGGCTGACGACAATCTGACCGATGCCGGGAAGGACCTGATTCGCCAGGCCTGGCGCTCCATGCAGCCGAAAAACCTGCTGGAGTTTCTGCGTGGCTACGCCATCTCGCCGCTGTTTCACTCGGCGGATCGCTACAAGTTCATGACCAGTGCCAACCGCCAGTTTTCGATTGCCGCCCAGGTCGTGCATACCAATACCGAGCTGTATTCGGAACTGTATGTCCCCTACGACCTGGAAAACGAGGACGTGTTTCTGTTCGCTCCCCGGCATAACGTATTCGGTGCCCAGACCGGTCTCGAAGCAGCGGACAGCGCCAGTGTCTTTCTCAACAACTGGAATCGCGTGACGCGGGACTACTGGCGTTACCAGCTGCCGGAGCTGAGTCAGTTCGGCATTGCCTGGGAAAAGGACTGGGGCGCACTGGTGCCTGCGGGCGCCGGCGGCAGTTACGGCGTGCGGGCGGTTGCCGAATGGTTATGGCAGCGCTTCATTGCCGATGGACTGAAGAACTTCGGGCTGCTGGAGCGGGCGCATGTATATGCACTGCTGGCGACCGATACCGACCTGGTGTTCCAGGTGAACCGGGCAGAGCTTGAGGCGGCCGGTGAGAATGTCGCTGACCTCGGTCTGTACGATTTTGACCGGGTCGTATGGCAGGATGAACTGGAGTCCGATCCTTTACTGATCGACCTGGTGGCCGGGATGTCCGCCTCGACGCTGGCCTTGTCCAGTTCCGATCGTGCGGCGCGCCTGGCCGCCAATGCCCGGGTCGGCCAGGCCATCAACTTCATTGTCGCAACGCCATACATCTTCGTACAGGAGGGCCGCTGACATGGGCACCAGGAGGCACACCGACCTGCACCGGAGAAATTTCCTCAGAATGGCGCTGGCATCCGCCGCGGCCTGGTCGGCAGGCGGCCTGCCCGGCCTGGCCGGGGTCGCAAACGGAGCGGGTATTCCGCTGCTGACCAATCGGGTGCTGGTCAATCTCATGCTCGAGGGTGCGCCGGATCTGCGCCACCTGTTTCCACCGCCGTTCGATTCGAATCCGGCCAGTTTCGGTTACGGTTTCTGGCAGGCCAAGGCACCGGCACACGGCATCGGCAACGCCAGCAGCGACTGGCAGGCACGCTGGCAGAATGATTACTACGAGGTCGCCGACGGTGGCACCCGGTTTGGCATCCACAAAAGTGCCGGATGGCTGAAGCAGATGTGGGAGCAGGGCAAGCTGGCGATTGTTGCCAACGCATTTGGCGGAAGCAGCCGCGACCATGCCAACTGCATCGACATCATTGAGCAGGGCGATCGCGGCTTCCGGCTCAACCAGCCGCTGCACTCGGGCTGGGGCGGACGCCTCGCCGCCGCCGGGCTGGGTAATGCAGTGGCGCTCACACCGTCGATTCGTTCGTTCTGTTATGGCCCGGATGGCGCCGATCCGACCGGCATCGACAACTCGAACCTGGTGGCCATGCGCAATTCGCGCGCCATGTCACTCTACAAACCTCCTGCGGGCGTGTCTCCCGAGGACGGCTCCGCTGTTATTTCCCGCAGCCTGACCGGATACTACGCGGCCCGGCGTCAGACGCTGGATCCGGATTCGCTGTATTTCCGGTTTGTCGAGCTGGAGCGAAAACTCCGCGAGTTCGGCGAGCCCATAGACGCCCGCCTGGCCGGTACCCCGGTGCCCGACAGCATCGGCGCGCTGATGGACGGCGGGCTTTCCAGTCCGGCGTTTGGCGAACAGCTGCGGAATCTCCACGACGCGTTCGTCTGCTCCGATATCCTCGGTCTGCGCGTTGCATCCATGGACTACGGTGGCTGGGACAGCCATCAGAACCAGGCGGCACTGATCGAACCCAGGTTCAATGATCTGTTCGGTACCGGCAAGGCCATGGATGTCCTGTTCAGCGTTCTGCCGCAGCCGGTGCTCGACCAGGTGGTGATCGTGATGGCCGGTGAGTTCGGCCGTCAGCTGCGCGCCAACGGCGGTAACGGAACCGACCATGGTGAGGGCACCGTGATGATGGTGATCGGTAACGCCGTGCGCGGCGGGGTCTATGGCGAAATGTTTCCGCAGGAAGAACTTGCACGGCTGGGGGATGACAGCCCCCAGATCAGGGGCCTGACTGCGCTCGATCACGTTTTCGGCGCGGTCTGTGACTGGGTGGTAGCCGGCTCCGGTGCAACGGTGTTTCCCGATCGCGCCTCGGCGCCGCTGGAAACAGGCGTGAGTTTCAGCAGTCTGTTTGCCTGAAAGCCACATCCACTATAATCGGCGGCATGTCCCGCCTCGAAAAGCGCAACCGGGTGATCTGGCAGCAGATCGCAGCCATCCCCAGGGGGAAGGTTGCCAGCTATGGCCAGATCGCCGAACTGGCCGGCATTCCGCGCGGCGCGAGAATGGTCGGCCGGGCACTGGGCAAAGCGCCGGCATCCCTGCAGCTGCCCTGGTTCCGGGTGCTGAATGCCCGCGGCCGCATCTCCATTCCCGGCAGCAGTCCTTATTACCAGCGCCAGATCGATCTGCTGCGCGCCGAGGGAATTGCGGTCAACGACGGCAGCGTGGACATGCAGCGCCATCGCTGGGCGCCGTCGCTGGATGAATTGATGTGGGGCCCCGGCGCCTGGTCGGAAGAAACGGACGAGACGGAGGAGCAGTGAACAGGCAGGTCTGTTTTTCGCACGGCCAGGAAAGCGGGCCATGGGGAACGAAAATTCGGGCCCTTGCGGAAGTTGCGCGGGACTCGGGCTGGAACGTGGAGTCGCTGGACTACCGGGGCATTGAGAGTGCCGGTGACCGGGTGACGCAACTGCTGGAGCACTGCCGGAGTACCGAACCGGCAGAGCCGATGATTCTGGTCGGCAGCAGCATGGGCGGTTACGTAGCCGTGGCTGCCGCTGCCCGGTACCCGGTGGCGGGCTTGTTCCTGCTCGCACCGGCCTTATACATCCCGGGCTACGAAGAGATCATGCCGGCGCCTCCGGATTGCCCGACTACTATCGTCCATGGCTGGCATGACGATGTGGTACCGTGCACCAGCAGTGTGCGTTACGGGGCTGCTTGTGCAGCGCGATTGATACTCGTCGATGGTGGCCATCGGCTCACGGAAAATCTCGGTGCGATTGCCCGGTATTTTCAGCTGTTTCTGGACGAAGCGGATTCAACGGAGGAAAGATCATGACAGGTGTCACTCTGCGGTTAGCCGGTTTGCTGGCCGGTATTGTTCTGGCCGGTTGCAGCGGTAGCGACCAGACGACCGGCAAGGCCGGCGAAGCTGAAGGTTCCGGCGTCGCCGACAAGACCGGCGCGGCCGCCGGGGAAAGTGTCTTCGACCCGATGCTTGAAACCATCGACAAGGCAAAGCAGGTCGAGCAGCTCTCCGAGGACCGGGTTCGGCAGCTGAACCAGCAGCTCGAAGAGGCGGAAGGCAGCAAGTAGCGGCTGCGGGCGAAGCGCAGAAAAAAAAGAACCCGCCCTTGGGCAGGGCGGGTTGAGGGCGCGGATAATATTGTTGTTGTTATTGTCTATCCGTCAGGGCAAATTGTCGTTACTCGTCTGGTTGCCTCGTCTGTGCGTGGTTGCCAGATCTTCTTATCAAGA
>JAJRXW010000072.1 GCA_024276095.1 Gammaproteobacteria bacterium | reverse complement strand
GGTGTGGGGCTGATTTTCCCGTATTCGCTGGCACGCCAGGCCCGGGTCAGGATGGTCTTGCTGTCATTGAAGTAAAACGGAGCGCCTTCCTGCCAGTCGTCGGTGAAAGTGAGCTGTTCTTCGTCCGAGCCATCGACACGCATTCTCCACAGATCCATCTTGCCGTCGATCTGGCGGCCGAACACCACCCACTCGCCGTCGGGTGAGATCGAGACCTCGGCTTCGTACCACTCGTTATTGGTGAGTCGCTTGATATTGCCGCCTTCCAGGTCGGAGATATACAGCTCCGCACCCTGCGGGTAGTCAGTCGAGTCTGACCAGTTGCCGATCGGCATGTCCATGTGGTCCCGGGTCGAGGTCCAGACCAGCTGCTTCCCGTTGGGCAGGAAATACGAACAGGCATCCTGGCCGCGATCGTTGATACGGCGAATTTCTTCACCGGTATCGGTAAAGGTGTAGGTCAATGCGCCACTGTCCCGGCCTTCTGCCTTGAGTGCATCCTTGTCCTGGGTCTGGGCAATGACATGGAAATTGTCGGGCGCATAATAGGCTTCGGCTGCCCGCGGAATATTCGGGATTTTACGGACCGGCAGTTCTTTGGATGCCGGTGCTGCGGCCGGTGCTTCGGCGGCATCTGCGCTTGCGCCGGATGTCATGTCGACATCCTGTGCGATGACGTCGTTTGACATCGAATAGAGCAACCCGCCGGCGATTACCGTGGAGGTCAGGGCAAGGCCCAGGACCCGGTGGGCTGATAAGAAAGATAGTGGCTTCATTGTCGATTTTCTCCTGATGCTAAAAATTTGGCAAAATCATAGGCGGATTTGCCGGGAAATTGATTCTAATGTTGTTCTTTTATTGGCTGTTAATGGGAAAAGAAAACTAAAAAAAATTAACTATGCGCGGATAGTTACCAATATTAACCCGATATACAGAAAACAATCGCCTTCTCAGGAATCACTGCCCGTAATGTCCTGTTTCAGGATGACCGGCTCGAGGCCCCGGTTTTTCGCATTAACACGGCGAGCCGGAGAAGGAATAGTCCACGTACAGTCATCTTCATCTTTCATGGCCCGTGAGTCAATCGCCGGTCATTGTAATTGATCCATGTCAAGCGGCGGTCCAGGCGCTTTGGTTACACTCGACCAACGGTAAACAAACAGCAAAAAGTTGTGTGGCGAGACAGGTCTGCGTCTCCGTTTTCCGGGCTGTCTCTAACTTAGAAGAGGGTAATATTATGTTTATTAATTTCTGGTATGTGGCTGCGCAGAGCTCTGAGATTATTTTTGGCGCCGACAGGCCCAGAAAAGTTCAGATGCTGGGGCAGAAATTTGCCCTGTGGCGGGACACCAAGGGAGATATTCAGTGCGTCAGTGACGTTTGCAGTCACCGCAGCGGTGCACTGGGTGATGGCCGTATTCGAGGCAACTGTGTGGAATGTCCCTACCATGGCTGGACTTTCGATGGAGAGGGCAACTGCGTTCGCCTTCCGTCCCTGGGCCCGGATGCAAAAATTCCGGATCGTACGCGGATCGATGCTTATCCGGTCGTGGAGAAGTACGGGCTGGTTCATGTTTTTCTGGGCGATCTGCCGGAAGAAGAACGGCCGCCAATCATCGATATTCCGGAATGCGACGATCCCGAGTGGCGATCGATCATCTATTCGGACGTTTGGGAAATCGATTACAAGCGCTCCGTTGAGAACACCATCGATCCCGCTCATAACGAGTTCACCCATCCGACCCATGGCTTTCTCGGCATGAGAGAAGACTACAAGACCGAGGAATTCGACCTGATCGATGAGGAATGGGGTACCGGACTGCGCAACCGCATGTTCGCGCCGCCGCTGGCCAACCAGGAAATGCGCGAAGCTTCAGGGAAGCAGGAAGGCACCTGGATCAACGGCGGTATCGGCACTTTCGGTCCGCACTGCACCTGGACACATATCGATGTGAACGAAAAATTCCAGATGCACAACTTCCTGCTGCATACGCCGATTCACGAAACGCTGGATCGCTGGTACCTGGTGGCCACGCGCAGCAATCTGCTGGATCCGAGGTATGACCAGACCATTGCAGAGCGCAGCGTTTATATCGCCAGCCAGGACAAGTATGTGCTGGAGCCGCTGAATCCGAAGCTCACACCGCGTACCGCCAAGTATGAGTTCCTGGTACCGGCGGACAAGGCGATTGCACGTTATCGCGAGTACTGTGCAGACTGGGAGGCCAAGGGCTGGCGCATCGATATCGATCAGCTGCGCGCTGACCGGGACCGCATTGCCTACACTATCCCGAGCCCGGCTCGCCGCAAGAAGAAAGGCTGGGTATTGCCGGCAGTACCGCTGATACCGGGCCAGGAGGCCAAGGCAGAGAAAGCTGCCGGGTAGACCGAACGGCGGCTTTGGCCATTAAACAGGGCCGTTAAACAGGGGGGGCAGGTGATTTCACCTGCCCCTTTTTCTTTGCGCTGACCTATAATCCAGCCGTACAGCGCCTGCCCGCAACAGGCGCTTGAAAACGCCGGGAATAGGTAGCTACCGTGAGTCAAAATCTGATTGCCCTGCAGAACAAATTTCTCGGCCAGGGGAATACGCTGTTTGACGTTCTTTCGAGGCTCAAAGCGGAGCAGGGCTGTATTTCGGACCGGGACATCGAGCATATCGCAGGGGAGTTTCATCTCCCTCTTCAGCAGGTACGCAGCACGGCGAAATTCTATGACGAACTCGGTGTGGAAACCGGTGCCGAACATGTCATCAAGCTGTGCAACGGTGAAGCGTGCCGGGCGGCCGGATACGAAACCCGCATGGCACAGCTGTACGATCGCCTTGGCGTTGCCGGCATGGGCGAGACCAGTGCAGCGGGTGTGCGTCTCGAGCATGTGACCTGCCTGGGGTATTGCGGTTCGGGGCCCAATGCGATGGTAGATGGCCGGGCCGTTTCACTCGCCGACCCGGCCTCAGTGGATTGCCTGGATGCGGCTTTAGGGCAGGATGCGCAGCTCGATTTGCCGGAACCCGAGAATCGCGTGTTTGTGCCATCCGGCAGTGCACCGAAAATATTACTGAGGCATTTCGGCGCAGATGTCGTTGCGCTGCAGTCGGCACGGCGGGCCGGTATCTATACGGCACTGGAAAAAGCCCTGACCACGATGACCCCGGAAGAAGTGATTGCGGAGGTGCAGGACAGCCGGCTTCGGGGCCGGGGCGGGGCCGGGTTTCCGACCGGCACAAAACTCGAGACGGTCAGGCAGGCAGGTTCATCCGGTGGCGAAAAATTTGTTGTCTGTAACTGTGATGAAGGCGATGCCGGGTCGTATATCGACAAGGAGTTGATTGAATGCGATCCGCACAGCCAGCTGGAGGGGATTTTGCTGGCGGCCTATGCGTGCGGTGCGCGGCGCGCCTGGATCTATATCCGCTATGAGTACCCGCAGGCGATACGCATCATGAAAGCGGCAATCGATGCGGCATATCAGGCGCAGTTGATCGGCACGGATCTTTTCGGTACCGGCTATAGTTGCGACATCGAAGTCGTCACCGGTCAGGGTGCTTACGTATGTGGCGAGGAGACTTCGCTGCTTCGTTCCATCGAGGGCGTGCCGGCCGTGGTTGGTTTCAAGCCGCCGTACCCTGCCGAAAAGGGCCTCTATGGCCGACCGACTGCGGTCAATAACGTCGAGACGCTGCATCATCTGCCCTGGATCGTCAATCACGGTGCTGCCGCCTGGGCTGCCCATGGCCACGGGCAGTCACGCGGCACCAAGCTGGTCAGTTTGAATACACGGGTGAAAAATCCGGGTTTGTATGAAATCGAACTCGGTATCACGCTTCGCGAATTGATATTCGATGTGGCCGGCGGCATGGAAGCGGGGCAGCAGTTCAAAGCCGTACAGGTGGGCGGGCCGCTGGGCGGGATTTTCCCCGCCGGTCTTCTGGATACGCGGCTGACCTTCGAGGACATGGACGAGGCCGGCGGGCTTTTGGGCCATGCCGGCATCGTGGTTTATTCGCAGCAGGACGACCTGATGGGGGTCGGCCGGGCGCTGATGCGGTTTTGCGCCGTGGAGAGTTGCGGCAAGTGTTTTCCCTGCCGGTTGGGCTCGGTCAGGGGCGCCGAGCTGTTCGACCGGATGATGGCTCCCGATGTGCCGGACGGCGGTGTCACCGATGCCCGTCTGCAGTTGCTCGACGAGCTGTGCGAGACCATGGAACTGGGCAGTTTGTGTGCGCTGGGCGGATTATTGCCTTTGCCCATCCGGAACCTGATGCGATTTTTCCCCGAAGAGTTCGATCGCTATCGGCGCAAGGAAACCGCGCCGGTGGCGAACTCCCGGTCTGCCGGCGAACCGGCGCAATCGTGAACGATATAGTCGTCAGCATCGATGGCACCCGGGTATCCGTTCCGGCCGGCGCGACCATTCTCGATGCCATCCATTCGCTGGGCAAGGATGTGCCGACGCTGTGTTATTCGGAGTTGATGGAGCCCTATGGCGCCTGCCGTACCTGCATGGTCGAGCAACAGGACGGCAGGCCCGTTGCTTCCTGCCATACCCCGGCGCAAAACGGCGCGGCGTACACAACCCGTTCGGCTTTGCTGACGCGCCTGCGGCGCAATATTACGGAACTGATCGTTTCCGATCATCCGCTGGAGTGCCTGGACTGTGCGGCGAACGGCCGCTGCGATCTGCAGGCGCTGGCGGCGGAAACCGGGCTGCGTCACTCGCGGTACGAGCAGCCTGAAACCAGCAACCCGCCTCCGGACGACCGTCATCCGTTTATCAAGATCGACATGGACAAGTGTATTGCCTGTGCGCGTTGCGTTCGTGCCTGCGACGAAGTGCAGGGGTCTTTCGTTCTCGGGATGAGCGGCAGAGGGTTCGGTGCCCGCGTCATTGCAGGAAACGACACGGGGTTTGCACAGGCGGGCTGCGTCAGTTGCGGACAGTGTGTCCTGGAGTGCCCGGTAGGCGCCCTTGAGGAAGCGCAAACGCGCATGACCGGTCTTGCGGATCAATCGGTCCGGACTACCTGCTGCTACTGCGGCGTGGGTTGTGCGCTGGTGGTGCAGCTGAAAGACGGCGAAGTACTGAATATCGAGCCCGATCCGGACGGCAGCGCCAACCGGGGGCACGCCTGTGTGAAGGGGCGCTTTGCCCATCAGTACGGGCGCAGTCCGCAGCGCCTGACGGCGCCGCTGATCAGGGATGACCAGGGTGGATTTCGCGAGGCCGGCTGGGACGAGGCGCTCGGCCTGGTAGCGGCGAAGCTGGCCGAAGTGCGCGACCGGCATGGTCCCGGTGCATTCGCCAGTATCAGTTCTGCGCGCGGCACCAACGAAGAGAGTTTCATGATGAGCAAGTTCGCCCGCATGGTGATGGGGACGAACAATATCGATAATTGCTCACGTGTATGCCATTCACCTTCGGCATTCGGCCTGAACGCGGCGCTGGGAACCGGGGCAGGCACCAACAGCTTTCAGGATGTCGAGCGGTCAGAGGCGATCATGATCGTGGGCGCCAATCCGACCGAAGCGCATCCGGTGTTCGGTGCGCGGATCAAACAGGCGGTGCTGGCGGGTTGCCGGCTGATTGTGCTGGATCCGCGCAACACCGGGCTTGCCCGGCTCGCGGACCTCCATCTCGCATTGCGCCCCGGCAGCAATGTCGCTGTGATCAACGCCCTGCAGCATGTACTGATTACCGAAGATCTCGTTGACCGGCATTTTATCGCCCGCTGCAGCGAGGGTTTTGAATCGCTGGCGAGTGAAATCGCTGCCTGCACGCCCGAGTGGGCACAGCAGATCAGCGGAGTCGATGCGGAACTGATTCGGCAGGCGGCACGGATGTATGCCGGGGGCAGCGCCAGCCAGATTCTCTGGGGTCTGGGTGTCACCGAGGCGGGGCATGGGTCCAATGCCGTTTTCGGCCTGATCAATATGGCTGTTTTGACCGGTAATCTCGGCCGGCCCGGAACCGGTACCAATCCCATCCGCGGGCAGAACAATGTGCAGGGCGTTTCGGATGTCGGTGCCTTGCCGGATGTGTTCAGTGACTACCGGAAAGTCGACGATCCCGTGGCCCGGGCGGATCATGCCCGGGTCTGGGGCGCCGAGCCCCCGCTGGATAAGGGGCTGCGTATCCCGCAAATGTTCGAGGCGGCACGTGACGGCAGGCTCAGGGCAATGTTCGTATTTGCAGAGGACATCGCACAGTCGGACCCCGATACACAACATGTGGCGGCGGCACTCGAAGCGCTCGATTTTCTCGTCGTGCTGGATATTTTCATGGCTGAAACGGCGCAATACGCCGACGTCATATTGCCCGGTTCCACAGCGCTCGAGAAAGACGGTACCTTTACCAATTCCGACCGGCGCATTCAGCGCGTCCGGCAGGCTGTTGCGCTGCCCGATGGATTGATGACCGACGGGGACGTGATCAATGCCATCTGCCGGCGCATGGGTTATGACCTCGGTTTCGATGATGGTCCCGACACCCCGTATCACCCCTCCCGTGTCATGGAGGAAATTGCATCGCTGACGCCT
>JAJRXW010000071.1 GCA_024276095.1 Gammaproteobacteria bacterium | reverse complement strand
TGTGGAAATTACCTGTCCGTCCTCGGCACGTATTCGTGGGGGCAAGAGCCACAAGCTGAAAATCAAGCTGACGATGGACCCCACCGTTGGGCCTTACGATGACGCTTCTCACAGTCAGACAGAGGTCGACGGCTGGTGCGTATTCGACGATGGTGTCGATACGCTCAGAGTGGGCTATATGGCGGTCGTCGATCCGGCTTCCGACATGGAGGCGAAAGGCAAAGGCGGCGTTGTCACCATCGAGAACGAACACGGCAATGTCGGCTGGGCCGAAGGGTTTACGCTGGTAGGCCGGAATGGTCTGGTGATCGATGACACGCCCAACTCGTTCAATGCAGTTGGCGTGCGCACCAACAACTTTGCGGCATTGGGAGATCTTGTCGAATTCGGGATATCGACCGACAGAACCTGGGAAACCCTGGCGCCCTATGAGATCGATATTTTCGTCGACGTCGATTCGGATGGCGTGGATGATTTTATCCTGGTAGCTGCCGACTTTTTCTCGGATGGTATACCGGTAACGGCAATTTTCCCGCAGGGAGCGGCATTGTTCGATACCGGCGCGGACCTGAATGACGCATCTGCCATTCTGACGTTCATCGGCCCGATGGATTCGCCGTTTGGAGCCCTCGGATTCCTGCCACCGGGTGACACGGACTTTGACTACACCGCGTTTTTCATCGACCTGCGCGATGACAGTTTCGATGTGCAGTTCGGTTCCGTTGACCTTGCCCAGGAGATTATTCCGGACGTCAACAGTTTCGGTCTTTTCCCGGACACTGAAACCGATGTCCTGGTATCGGGTGCGGGACAGATGCTTTGGCTGTTCCAGAACAACGAGGCCAAAAAAGGAAAAGGAAAGCGTCAGGCGTCTATCGTCAGAGTCGATTCATCATGGGTTGGCGATGATGACGACCACGACGACGATGATGACGACGATGACGGTGACCACGAACATGGCCATGACTAGAAGTTCATAGCCGGAGAGTATATAAAGGGCCACACGCGAGTGTGGCCCTTTTTTATGCCCGGATTACTCCCGCTCGATCGGCGGGCAGGGGAAGGCCTGCTGCTGGTCCGTGTGGTAGCTGAACGTCTGTCCGGCGTAATCCAGTGTAATCCGAAATCCCTGGATCTCGGTTTCGTCATAGTCCTGCCCGGGCGCCGGACATCCCAGGGCCGCATCAGGCCAGGTTCTGGATTCCACCCTGGTAACGGATACCTCGGTGGAGGAGACGCCGAGACGCCTGGCCAGGTCCTGTCTTGCGGTCTGCATGAGTCCTCGAACAGGTATTCCGCTCAGTCCTTTCGGCTGGCGCGACAGCCCGCCTTTGAGCGGTTTATCGCAGATGACGGCCCGATTGTTGCCGATATGAACGCGATAGGCTTTTTTATTCGCCCGCAGCAGCACCAGCGAGCCCCGCGTGACGGCCTGCAGGTATTCAACACCGGGACGAGGGCAGCCGAGACTGGAATCCGGCCAGTCCATGATGGATACATGGATGACATCAATCGTTTCCGGGTCAATCGACAGTTTTTCGCTTACGGTAGTAACTGCCAGCTGTGCCGCCGCATCCCTGGTCTCGGACAGGGACGCCTGCTCACCGTATGCGCCGGGAATCGACACAATGGCAGAGCATGCCAGCAGCACCACTTTGCATAATGTCCCGGGCATTGTTCCGGCCTTGGTTCTGGCTGCCGGATGGGCCTGGATTGGAGTTTTCATCCCGTCAGTATCAACGGCGGGAATTCTGCAGTCAAACCGGAAACTGTCGATTGTTTCAACGTTTCCGGGCTCGTATTTCGTTAAATTGCCGGATATTTACTGGTCAATAATCGCCGGACGCGGCGCTTGACGAGCGAACCCGGATGACAGCATCTGCCACACAGACGACGATCCGCCCGAAATCGGACCACGATGAGGAACAGCTGCTGCAGTTGTTCTGGAATCGTGCGCAGCTGAAAAAGGACTTTGCCAAGCTGAAGCTGGAACGCGACAGGCTGATGGACCGTATTCGCCAGCAGGAAGGGGCTACCTTACGGGCGCAGCAACAGCTCGAGCAGCTTGAAGGTTTGCTCGTCGATCCGCAGCAGGCCGCAAACGCGGCCGTTTTCTACCAGCTTCGCGGTATCTGGCAGCACTGCCGGAAGAAGCTGACCCGGTTTGCCCGTGATCTCAGTGCGCGACAGACCGACCGGGAGCACCAGCGGGAAATCAGCAGGTTCCAGCAGTTAAGACAGGCCGAAAATTCAGTCATTGAGCAGCAGATAGCGCGGCTGGCCAAAATATCCGCCAAACAGGAGGCGGAACTGAGGGCCTGTGGTGAGGAACGGCAGAAGCTGAACAGCTTCTGGCACTTTTTCAGGCGGCGTAAACTGAATGCCCGGTTTGCCAGTCTGCGCGAATCGTATGAAGCTACCGTCTGCCAGATCGAGCAATTGCAGGCCAAGAAAAGGGAACTGGCCAAACAACCGCAGCCAACCTTCGACGGACTGAGCCTCGAAGGCAAGCGGCTGATCAACCTCGCCATTATCGCGCTGGCCCAGCAGCTGCTGCTGCATTTCTACAAACAGGATGTCGCCGTCATGGCTCGCGAGGCATCGGTGCGCAGCGTATCCGAAATCGAGTACGGTGGCCTGAACAAATGCCGCGAACTCAACGGTATCATCGACAAAAGGCTGAAAAAGCTCGATTCGGTAGAGGACCTCGCCGGCAAGGTTCACCAGCGGGCCGAGTTTCTCAGGCGGGATGCGAAATATCGTCGTGATACCGATACGGTACCCGAGGCGGGATCATTCGCACACACGCAGATCGATCCCGGCAGTGCCGGCACGGATCGGCACGGTTATATTCAATTGAATGTGCTGGCTGAAGAGTACTGGGATATCTATACGGTTCTGCTGACCTGAGCCGGTTACATCTCGGCGGGCTGTAGCTGTTTCTCGTCGGCCTGACTGGTCTGACTGAGGAGCGAGCCGTCCGGCGCTCTTATCTCGACCATGTCTCTGGCAACCTCTGCCGCCTGCATCAGCAGCACGTCAACGGGTTCTTCGTCATCCAGATCGTCCAGGGACTCCAGCGGTTCCTCGCCGACCGCCACTCGCCGGTGATTTACCCGGTCAAGTTGCTGCTGACGCCGGGCATTCCGCTCGGCGCGGCGTGTTTCAATATTCAGCGAAACCGAATGCCGGGAGCGGATCTCGTCGATCGCTTCGATATCCTCGACCAGCAGCCTGACATCGGGGTCATCGGACAGCCGCGTATCCTGTATCGTCGCGAGGTAGCCGATCGTGCTGTCCAAAGGCGCGCTGGCGTCAAACTGCGTTGACTGGATGTGATCCCAGGGCAAAGCACCCTTGCGGCTGCTTTCGCCAATGATTTCCGTGTCCACGGCCGAGGGCAGATCGATATCGGGCAGAACGCCCCGGTTCTGCGTGCTGGCACCCGTGACGCGATAGTACTTGCCGACAGTCAGCGTAAGCTGTCCCAGGCCGGGTTCCGGAACCCGCCGGGAATATTGATCCAGCAGGTACAGATTCTGAACGGTCCCTTTGCCAAAGGTCTGCTGGCCGATAATGACGCCACGCTGGTAATCCTGGAGAGCCGCAGCGAATATTTCGGAGGCCGAAGCGCTGAAACGGTCGACCAGCACTACCAGGGGGCCGTCATACACCGCCGTGGGTGTCGGGTCATCGAGTACCTCGATACGGCCGCTGGCATCGCGAAACTGCACCACCGGCCCTTTGTCGATAAACAGGCCGGTCAGGGCGGTCGCTTCGGAGAGATGGCCGCCGCCGTTGCCGCGAAGGTCCAGAACCAGCCCGGCGATATCCTGTTCCCTGAGTTCATCGATCAGGCGCGCCACGTCGCGGGTGGTACTGATGTAGTCTTTCTCACCCCTGCTGCGTGCGTCGAAATCCTGGTAGAAACTGGGTACCGTGATCACGCCGATGCGCACATCTTCGCCGTCATGATCGAGGTTCAGCAGCTCGCTTTTGGCGGCCTGCTCTTCAAGTTTGATCTGGTCTCTGACCAGGCTCAGGACATACTCTCCCGCTCCGGGCAGTTCGTTGGCCGGCAGGATCTGCAGGCGCACATCCGTTCCGCTCGGGCCCCGAATCAGTTGAACCACATCGTCGAGTTCCCAGCCGACCACGTCGACAATTTCGCCATCGGCATCCTGTCCGACGCCGATAATGCGATCTTCCGGTTTTAGCTGGCCATCGATCGCTGCGGGACCGCCGGGAATCACGTTCATCACTTTCACGAAGTCTTCATCGAGCTGCAGCGACGCGCCGATCCCC
>JAJRXW010000070.1 GCA_024276095.1 Gammaproteobacteria bacterium | reverse complement strand
GGTCAAGTGTAACAGGATTGCAGGTATTTAGGCAGGGTCTGGTTCACGTCCCGGCGGATTTCAGCCGGCTTGTCCATATTGTGTCCAATCCCTGGAAAAATCCCCGAAAACGATAAAATACGGGTTCAGGACTTCAGCCCTGGTGTTGTAGCGAATGGGCTGGCCGGAGAGATTGACGACTTTCCCTCCGGCGCATTCGACCACCGCCTGGGCGGCTGCGGTATCCCACTCGGAGGTGGGCCCCAGGCGCGGATATACATCCGCCTTGCCTTCGGCCACCAGGCATAACTTGAGCGAACTGCCCATCGGTACCATCCGGTGCTCGCCGAGCTCCTCCAGGTAAGCCTCGAGAGACTGGCCCCGGTGCGATCTGCTTCCGACCACTCTGACAGGGGTTTCCGCCTGCTCCGCAACGCTGATCCGGTGGGCCCGGGCGCCGGCGCTTTGCAAAAACGCCCCTTTGCCCCGGCAGGCAAAATAGTCCTGGTCCAGCACCGGTACGTGGACCACGCCGAGGACCGGTTCGTGCTCCTGGATCAGGGCGATATTGACGGTGAATTCGCCATTGCGCTTGATGAACTCACGGGTACCGTCCAGTGGATCAACCAGCCAGAATTCGTCCCAGCCCGCCCTTTCTTCATACGGGATGGTTGCGGATTCTTCGGACCACACGGGGATGTCGGGCGTTAACTGCGCCAGCCCCTCGCAAATACACAGATGGGCCGCACGGTCTGCGGCCGTCAACGGCGAATTATCGGCCTTGATCTCGATGTCGAGATCGGACTCATAGATTTCCAGTATCTTTTGCCCGGCCTGCCGGGCGATTTTAACAACGGGTTCGAGCAGGGAGGCAAGATCATCGTGCATCTGAAGGTTCCTGGGCTGAAATGACAAGGCTGGTATGGCAAGACTGAATGGATGCGGGCGGTAAAACGAGATCGATAAAATGAGGTCAATAAATGAGGTTAGAATACCGCGGTGAAACAGCATTGCACCATGATCCGGTGAACCGAAACAAGATCGGCACATTCGCAGACTTTGACTGGCGGCGGCACGATACCATCCTGCTGGACATGGACGGCACCCTGCTGGATCTGGCTTATGACAACTATTTCTGGCTGGAACTGGTGCCGCGGCACCTGGCCAGGATCAGGCGGTTGCCGGAACATCGGGTGCGCGCCGAACTGCTGCAGCGCTATACGGCCCGAAAAGGCAGCCTGGCGTGGTATTGCCTGGACCACTGGGAAGAGGAGCTTGGTCTGGATATCAGGGCACTGAAGTCCGCCAGCTGTCACCGGGTCGCATTTCTGCCCGGGGCGCGGGAGTTTCTCGCAGCTGTCGTGGCACACCCCGTACAGGTGGTGCTGGTCACGAATGCGCACGGCCACACGCTGGATATCAAGCGCGATGTCACCGGGCTCAACCGTTTTTTCAGCCGCTTCGTTTCGTCACACGATTTCGGGTATGCCAAGGAACAGGCGCCGTTCTGGCCCGCGTTACAGGCGCAGCTGGGATTCGACCCGGAAAATACACTGTTTATCGATGACAGCCCGGCGGTGCTGGATGCCGCCGTGGATTTCGGTATCGGTTCTGTGGTGGCTGTTACCAGGCCGGATACCCGCCTTCCGGCAACTGAATTGCCTCACCATCGGGTCGTGGAAGGGGTTGGCAACCTGCTGCAGTGATGATCCGGGATTCCCGGATGCCGCCCGGTCAGCTGCGCCGTTTGCCATGCCGCCGGTTACCGGAGGCCTGTCCGGAGCGGCTGTGACGCCTGGAATGACCGTGGTCGCCCGGCCGCCCTTTTTTTCTCGGCGGGGGCGGCGGTATTTCAATATCCGGCAGCGCGTCGTGATCGATGCTCGCCGTCGGAATCCGGTGGCCGAGATAAGCCTCGATATCCGGCAGTGACTGAGCGTAGGTTTCGCAGGCGAAACTGATGGCATCGCCGGATGCACCGGCCCGTGCCGTTCGGCCGATTCTGTGCACGTAGTCTTCCGGGTCGTTGGGCAGGTCGTAGTTCACCACATGGCTGACGTCCTGAACGTGCAGTCCCCGGGATGCCACGTCTGTGGCTACCAGTACGGGTAATGCTCCTGACTGGAAATCCTGCAGCATTTTCATGCGCTTGTTTTGCGGTACATCGCCGGAGATGGCGCGAGCCGCGATACCGTTGTGTTGCAGGTAACGGGCGATCTTCTCCGCTTCGCGCTTCATGTTGACGAAAATCATCGTGCGGGTGGCATCCATGCTTTGCAGCAGGCTGATCAGCAACGGAATCTTCTCGTCATTGCCGGGGAAATAGAGTGCCTGCGTGACCCGGTCTACCGTCATCTTCTCCGGCTCGATCCTGACTACTTCCGGTTCGTTCATGTGCTCGTAGGCCAGTTCGATGACACGATGGCTCAGGGTAGCCGAAAACAGCAGGTTGAGCCGTTGATCGGGCGGCGGCAGCCGGCGCAGGACATAGCGGATATCCTTGATAAAACCAAGGTCAAACATTCTGTCCGCTTCATCGAGCACCATCACCTGGACGTCCCGAAGCGTGAAGATTTTCTGCTTGAAATAGTCAATGAAACGACCGGGCGTGCCGATCAGAACGTCTACGCCTTTTTGCAGCGTCTCGCGCTGTTTGTCGTAGTCCTTGCCGCCAAACACCACGGCCATTCGAAATCCCGTGGCAATGCCCAGCACCTCGGCATCGGCATGTATCTGTATCGCCAGCTCGCGCGTCGGCGCCAGGATGATCGCGCGCGGGCCCGACTGCTTTCTTTCCGCCGCCAGCGGATCGGTCAGCAGCCGGTTGAATGTCGCCAGCAGGAAGGCCGCGGTTTTCCCCGTTCCGGTCTGCGCCTGTCCGGCAACGTCGTTTCCGGCCAGCACGATGGGCAGTGTCTGCGCCTGAATAGCGGTGCAATTATCAAAACCTGCGTTCCGAATACCCTTCCGAATCTCTTCGGGCAGCGCCAGACTGTCAAAGCTTATGGTTGTATGATCGGTCATCTATATTGTCATTATCCAAAAAAACACGATTTTGCACTTGCAAATTCCAGCAGGAAGATGTCAAATTAGTCAAAATCCCTGCGGGCGATTATCGCACCGGCCAAGATCAGGTTCAGCACACTACCCGAATTTACTAGAAGGACAAGCCTCGAAAGCTTTTCCAGATCGCGCCCAGATCGTCAGACGCTGCGTTTAGCAGGGCGTCTGCCCCCTGTAATAACCCGCTGCATTCAGCCAAATCCACTGCGTAATAAGAGAACAAAGTCTCATGAGTACAGTTAATGTTACTGCCGATACCTTCGAGTCAGAAGTACTGAATTCCGATACCCCCGTGCTCGTCGATTTCTGGGCTGAGTGGTGCGGTCCCTGCAAAATGATCGCACCGATTCTGGACCAGGTCGCCAGCGAGTATACGGGCAAGTTGCGGGTAGCGAAACTCGATCTTGATGAAAACCAGGCTGTGGCCATGAAATACAACGTGCGGAGCATTCCTACACTGATGCTGTTCAAGAACGGCGCCGTGGAGGCTCAGCACGTCGGGATGTTGTCGAAAGAGCAACTAAAGAATTTATTGGATGAGAACTTGTGAGGGGATACTTGGGTAATTCAGCACGCAGTCGCGCCAAAACGTCAGGGCGCAAGAAAGGTGGTGGCGATTACGGTCAGCGCAAAAAGCCGCGCAGAAGAAGGGCCGAGGTTGAGGATTTCAGCGAATTTACCGAAGAAGAGGTAATTTCCAAAAGCGAGCTGGAGCAGGGCGAAAACCTCATGGTGCTCGCCGAACTCAAGAATACGCCGATCGCAGAACTTGTGTCCCAGGCGGAGGATATCGGGCTGGAGAATATCGGCCGGTCCCGCAAACAGGACATCATATTCTCCATTCTGAAAGCGCATGCCGAGAAGGGTGAGCGGATTTATGGCGATGGCGTTCTGGAGATTCTGCAGGACGGCTTCGGCTTTCTGCGCTCCTCGGACAGCTCCTATCTTGCCGGCCCGGACGATATCTATGTATCGCCGAACCAGATCAGGCGCTTTAACCTGCGCACCGGCGATACCGTTTCCGGACTGGTGCGTCCGCCCAACGACAACGAGCGGTATTTTGCGCTGCTGAAAGTCAGCGAAATCAATCACGATGCGCCGGAAAATGCGCGCACCAAGGTACTTTTCGAAAACCTCACGCCGCTGTTTCCAACCAGCCGGCTGAAGCTCGAACAGGGCAACGGCAGCAAGGAAGACCTGACCGCCAGGATCATCGACCTGGTCTCCCCGATCGGCAAGGGGCAGCGAGGCCTGATCGTTTCACCGCCGAAAGCCGGTAAAACGATGTTGCTGCAGAACCTGGCCATGGCCATTACCGCCAACCAGCCCGAGTGTTTCCTGATCGTGCTGCTGATCGACGAACGTCCCGAGGAAGTTACCGAGATGGAGCGCACCGTTCGCGGTGAAGTAGTCTCCAGTACCTTCGACGAGCCTGCCAGCCGGCATGTCCAGGTGGCCGATATGGTCATCGAAAAAGCCAAGCGGCTGGTCGAGCACAAGGCGGATGTCGTCATCCTGCTGGATTCCATCACCCGCCTGGCGCGCGCTTACAATACCGTCATTCCGTCGTCCGGCAAGGTGCTGACCGGCGGAGTCGATGCCAATGCACTGCATCGCCCGAAGCGGTTCTTCGGCGCCGCACGAAATATCGAAGAGGGCGGGAGCCTGACCATCCTGGCCACCGCGCTGGTCGATACCGGCTCGAAAATGGACGATGTCATCTACGAAGAGTTCAAGGGTACCGGTAATTCCGAAATTCACCTCGATCGCAGGATTGCGGAAAAGCGCGTTTATCCGGCCATCAACATCAATCGCTCCGGAACCCGGCGCGAAGATCTGCTGACCAAGCCCGATGAACTGCAGAAGATGTGGATTCTGCGCAAGGTGCTTCACCCCATGGATGAAATCGCCGCCGTCGAATTCCTGCTCGGCAAGATGCAGGATACCAACACCAATGCCGACTTCTTCGATGCAATGAAGCGCAGCTAGCCGTACGGGCCGAGACCCGTTCCTGCCACGGCCCCCAAAGACATCGCCACGCCCCGATCGCCGGACCCCCGCCAAACCAGGCATTGTGTGTCCGGTGTCCCCTTTGGAGGGAATAAAGCGGACCGCAGGGAGCCATCCCGACGAAGGGGACACCGGCCACACAATGCCGGGCGATTGGCAGGTTGTTCAGACGGTGATCTGTGGCAAGGCTGGAAAGGCGGCCAGTCCCCCGAGGCCAGGGGCCGGGTACTCCTTCCGGCGGATGGCTCCCTGCGGTCCGCTTTACTCCGCCTCCAGGAGTCCCCGTCCCCTGGCCTCTGGCTTCGGTGGTTGGGTTCGCCTTTTCGGACAGCCGATCATGGCCCGGTCTTCAGTTGCGCCGCCATGCCCCCGGGAATACGGGTCAGTGCCACTGGCGGGAATATTACCGGGTACTGACAGCCGTCCCGTTACTCGACCGCCCGGTGCCCGATATCGGTACGATAATAGCTGTCCGCCCAGCTGATTTTACTCACCAGCTCATAGGCACGTTGCTGCGCGCCCGCCGTAGTATCGCCCAGCGCTACGGCACACAACACGCGACCTCCGTTGGTCACGATGGCATCGCCTTTCTGCCGGGTCCCGGCATGAAACACCTTCAGGCTTTCAGATTCGGATTGTGGCAACCCGCTGATGACATCGCCTTTGTTGTAATGCTCCGGATAACCGCCCGCCGCCATGACAACGCCCAGTGCCACGCGCTCGTCCCACTGAACTGCGCAGTCGGACAGGTTGCCGTCCAGCGCTGCTTCGATCAGATCGACCAGGTCCGACTGCATCCTGAACATGATGGGCTGGGTTTCGGGGTCGCCTAACCGGCAATTGAATTCCAGCACACCGGGTTCTCCGTCCGGTGAAATCATCAGGCCGGCATACAGGAAGCCCGTGTACGGGCAGCCCTCTTTACGCATGCCGTCCGCCACCGGTTGCATGATCTGCTGCAAAACGCGTTGCTGCAGTTCATCCGTGACAATCGGGGCCGGCGAATAGGCGCCCATGCCGCCGGTGTTGGGCCCTGTATCCCCGTCATCCCTGGCCTTGTGATCCTGGGAGGTGGCCAGCGGCAAGATGTGTGCGCCGTCCACCAGCGCAATAAAACTGGCTTCCTCACCGCAGAGAAAATCCTCGATTACCACCTGCTCTCCGGCAGCGCCGAAAGCCCGGCCCTCCAGCATCTGCTTTACGGCCTGTTCGGCTGCTTCGGTCGTCTGTGCCACGATGACGCCTTTCCCGGCAGCCAGCCCGTCGGCCTTGATGACAATCGGCGTGCCGCGTTCGCGGATATAGGCCAGTGCCGGCGCCGG
>JAJRXW010000069.1 GCA_024276095.1 Gammaproteobacteria bacterium | reverse complement strand
GCGAGTCATCGACCGTGACGACCCGGCTGTCGGGCCTTTCAAAACCTTCCTGCAATCGGACGCCCCACGCTGCGGCCGGGTACGCGATGCCCAGCGTGATTTTCTGTTTGGCACCGAGAATATCGAAATCGGTTCCGTTGCACTGGTTCCGCTGGGCAGAAAAGCCGAGGTCGGTTTTCTTGCCGTCGGCAGCCGCGATGCGGATCATTTTCACCCCGGCAAGAGTATCGATTTCCTCACCCGTCTGGGCGAACTGATTGGCTGCGCTTTAAAGAACTACTAGCGGCAAGCCCCCGGGTTCCCGGCATGGATTCTAGCGAGTGGCAGCAGGTCGAACAGTTCCTCGACCATTTGCGCCTGGAACGGCGGCTGTCTGACCATACCGTCGTCAGTTATCGCCGCGACCTGACCTGTCTTGCCGACTACTGCCGATACCAGCACATCGAACGGTGGAGCGATCTGCAGACCCACCACCTGCGAGGGTTCGCAGCCAAAGCCCATGCTGCAGGGCTGGGTCCCCGCAGCATCCAAAGACGCCTGTCGGGTATCCGCAGTTTCATGAATTACCTGATCCGGGAGCGCCGGATCGAGCAGAACCCGGTGGCCGATGTCAGCGCGCCGCGCGCCCGGCGCCCGTTACCGAACACGCTGGATGTCGACCAGATGCAGCACCTGCTCAATATACCGGGCAACGACCCGGTGACATCGAGGGATCGCGCCATCATGGAGTTGCTGTATTCGTCCGGCTTGCGCCTGGCCGAGCTGGTCAGCCTGGACCCCTGCGATGTGGACCTGGCGGACGGTACCGTGCGGGTAACCGGCAAAGGCAACAAGACCCGCATCGTACCGGTAGGCCGGCAGGCGCGGGATGCCATCCGGAACTGGCTCAAACAGCGCGGCAGCCTGGCAGGCGGGGAGGAGCCCGCTTTGTTCGTCGGCATCCGGGGCAAACGCATCAGCCCGCGCACGGTTCAGGCCCGGGTACGGCACTGGGCCGTCAAAACCGGAATCGGCCAACGGGTTTACCCGCACCTGTTCCGGCACAGTTTTGCAACGCATATGCTGGAGTCCGGCAGCGATCTGCGTGGCGTGCAGGAACTGCTCGGGCACTCCGATATCAGCACCACGCAAATCTACACCCACCTTGATTTTCAGCATCTCGCCCAAATATACGATAAGGCGCACCCAAGAGCGCGAAAACAGGCGAAGTAGCGCGGATTTCCGTCACATCGATTCGGGTCCGTAACAGTCGGGCGGGTGCGCCCGATTCTGAGCGCTTTTAGCACTGCGATTTTCGCATCATTTCCAGGAATCTACGCTATGGAACAATTCAGGGGCACAACGATCGTTTCGATCAGGAGAAACGGCATCGTTGCGATTGGCGGCGATGGACAGGTCACCATGGGCAGCACCATTGTCAAGGGGAATGCCCGCAAAGTACGGCTGCTGGCCGAGGGGCGCGTCATTGCCGGTTTTGCCGGCGGCACCGCCGATGCCTTTACGCTGTTCGAGCTGTTCGAGGC
>JAJRXW010000068.1 GCA_024276095.1 Gammaproteobacteria bacterium | reverse complement strand
TTTCACCCCTACCGGAGAGCACTATACGCTCGTCGCCAGGATCAGCGGAAAAGCGCCCAGCGCATATCCGGATGGCCCACCCGGGTCTGCGGATGACAACAGCGTCCGGTCGGACGCTGCGCATATCAGCGCTGCAGAAAATCCCATCAATGTGGTTCTGTTCGCCGATACCGATATCCTGACAGATCGATTATGGGCACAGGTGCAGATGCTGTTCGGGCAGCAAATGGTGACGGCGTTCGCCAGCAACGGCACTCTCGTCGTCAACACGGTGGAAAACCTTGCGGGCAGCAGCGATCTGATCAGCGTGCGCGGGCGGGACAAGTATGCCCGTCCGTTTACGCGTGTAGAGAACCTTCGGCGGGAAGCCGATAATGCATTTCGCGTTACCGAAGAGCGCCTGCAGCAGGAACTGTCCGAAACGGAAAACAATCTCAATGCACTGCAGGCGGGCAGGCAGGATGACAACACCCTGATCATCACCCCTGAACAGGAAGCGGAGCTGGAACGTTTCAGGAAGGAAAGACTTCGAATCAGAAAAGAGTTACGGCAGGTGCAGCGTAATCTCGACAAGGACATCGAAGCACTCGAAAGCAGGCTCCGGATCATCAATATCGGCCTGATGCCGGTCGTGGTATCGCTGATCGGGCTGATCCTGTTCCTGGTTCGCCGTCAGCAACGGCGAAGGAGCCGGAAATGAACCGCAAAACCCTGCTGGCGCTGGTCGTTGTAACGGCGGCACTGATACTGATTGCCGTATCGGTATCCACATCCAGGCAGAAAACGATTGCCGGCGGAGCGCGGCTGTTGCCTGACCTGAAGGCGTCTTTGAACGAGATCAGCCGGATTTCGATCGTGGGTAAAGGGGGCGTCACCATCGCCACACTCGAGCGGGGCGATACCCGGTGGACGCTTACAGAGCGCGATGGCTACCCGGTCGATCTTGGCAAACTGAGACAAATCCTGATCAGCCTGGCAGACGCCGAGGTCATCGAAGAAAAAACCTCGATCCCGGAATACTATGACCGACTGGGCGTCGAGGACGTTGCACTGGACAACGCGACAGGCCACCGGATAGACCTGTACGGTGCTGCGCAAACCATCAGCGTCATCGTCGGCAACACCAACAACGGCAACAGTACTTATGTGAGGCGGGCAGGAGAGGCGGCGAGCTGGCTGGTGTCGGGCGCCATTGAGCTAGACGACGACCCTGTCGGCTGGCTTGCCCGGGACCTGATCGAAATCCCCTCGACGCGTATCGCCACGGTCACCATCACACATCCGGATGGTGAAGTGCTTCGGCTCAGACAGCAATCGGCGGAACAGCCCGGTTTCGAAGTACTGGATATACCGAAAGACCGCGTCCTCAGTTATGAAAATGCCGGAGATTCAATCGGCAGGGCGCTGGCCAGCCTGACATTCGACGATGTGACTGCCGCTGCTGATCTGGAATCGAACGATATCCAACCGGTTGTCGCGCGCTTCGGGACTTTCGACGGACTGGTGATAGAGGCTCGCTCATACCACAGCGACGACACTGTCCAGGTTCGCTTCAGCGCTTTTACCGGCGATAGCGCTGCTGACAATGACGCGGTATCAGAGGAGGCAGAAGCGATCAACACCCGTCTGGGTTCATGGGCTTACACACTGCCGGAGTATCAGTCCGACCTGCTGGTCAGCCGAATGGACGATTTGCTGCTGCCAACAATCGACAAATAGGCCCGGCGCGTATATAGATAGCCTGATGGATTCAGATTACCTGAAGCGCATTCAGCAGGCGCATGTTTATGAGGTCGCGGTCAACACACCGCTGGAGGTTGCGCCGCGACTCTCCGCAATGCTCGACAACCGGGTGTTGTTCAAGCGCGAAGACCTGCAGTCCGTCTTTTCCTTCAAGTTACGCGGTGCCTACAACAAACTGGCGGCCACACCGCGTGCGGAACTGGAACGGGGCGTCATTTGCAGCTCTGCCGGCAACCACGCCCAGGGCGTAGCGCTGGCGGCACAAAAACTCGGGGTTTCGGCCCAGGTTGTGATGCCCGTTGCTACACCAAGCATTAAAGTCAATGCTGTCTCGGCACTGGGCGCGAAAATCATCCTGCACGGTGAAACCTATGACGACGCCTATTTTAAAGCCATCGAACTGGCCGAAAACGATCGCCTGACATTCATCCATCCGTTCGATGACCCGGATGTCATCGCCGGGCAGGGCACCGTCGCAATGGAGATCTTCAAACAGCATCCGGAGCCTGTCGATGCGATTTTCGTGCCGATCGGCGGAGGCGGGCTGGTCAGCGGAATCGCGCTGTATACCAAGGCGCTGTTCCCCGATGTCCGGGTAATCGGCGTTGAACCTCTGGAATCCGCGGGAATGCATGCCGCTTTGGCGGCAGGTCACCCGGTTACACTCGATCATGTGGGGATATTCGCCGATGGGGTCGCAGTTCGAAGGGTCGGCGATGAAACCTTCAGGATCTGCCGGGAACACCTCGATGACATCATTCTCGTCAGTACCGATGAGATCTGCGCGGCAATCAGGAACATATTCGAGGATACCCGCGCGATCGTTGAACCGGCGGGCGCTTTGGCCGTCGCAGGTATGAAACGCCATGTTGCGGACACCGCGGTCTGCGGACAGACATTCGTCGCCATCAACGGCGGCGCCAACATGAATTTCAACCGCCTTCGGCACATTGCCGAACGGGCCGCCATCGGCGAACAGCAGGAGGCCCTGCTTGCCGTGGAAATACCGGAGCGGCCGGGCAGTTTTCTGGCTTTCAGCGATACCATCGGGACAAGGAACATTACCGAATTCAACTACCGATACGTTGACAGCCGCCGGGCGCATATTTTTGTCGGCGTAGAACTGCAGCACGGCGTGGGTGAGCGAGAGAAGATCATCGATCATCTTGGGGTATCCGGTTACTCCGTGACGGACCTGAGTGACGATGAGATGGCCAAGCTGCATATTCGTCACATGGTAGGCGGTATCGCGCCGGGCATCCGTGACGAGTGCATTTATCGCTTTGAGTTTCCGGAACGACCGGGCGCATTGACGAAATTCCTCAAGGCAATCGGCAAACGCTGGAATATCACGCTGTTTCATTACCGGAACCACGGGTCGGACTATGGCCGCGTACTGGCCGGGGTTCAGATCGCCGATACAGAGCTGGAGGAATTCCACCGGCACCTCGATGCGCTTGGTTATCCGTACTGGAACGAAAGTGACAACCCCGCCTTCGCACTGTTCCTCGGCAACCCGGAATAGCTCCGGGCATGCCCGGGTAACGGCCGCTCAGGAAAACTGCGCGGACTGTATGTGGCTGACCTTGGCCGGCTGCGGCCAGCGGTAGAACGCCCGCAATTCCTCAACAAGGCCCGGAAGCATTCTGGATGAAGAGAAACGACTCTCCAGGCTTCGGCAGTACCGACCGGCGAATTCGCTCGCATCCTGGTAGCGCACCAGCTCCTCACGGGAAAGCGTTTCGTGAAACGCCGGTGCGTCGAACAGCTGCGACAACAACGATGCGGCAAGCGCGGTATTGTCCTGGTGCTCCAGCAAAACCCTTGCCCCGAAGTATTTGTCGACTTCCGCCTGCATCTCAAGCTCCATCACCGTGACGCATTTATCCTTGGCAGCGTTCCATACCATGTAGTTAAAATGGCTTATTCCTTCCAGAACCGTGCAAAAGTCCGACAGGTTATGCTCATGCAAAGACTGCATCGGATCCGACAGACGCAGGCGCTCCAGAAGATCTTCGTCCAGATACAAAGTCAGCCCGAGCTCATCATCATCCTGCTGTACGAACAGCGTTTCATAAAGCTTTGTGCTGTCCTGCTGAGGCGAAAGATACTTGATAACAGCCGCATCGGTGACCAGAAAATCGTTAACGTCCAGCGACGAGTTCGTGCCGTAAAGCACATCAAGCAGACTCTGTAGCTCACCCGCCAGCATCTGTCCGGCCAGTCAGTGCTTCGACGAATGGCGCGCTGTCTGAATCGGAACGATGCCCAGCGCCTTGAGCATTCTCGCAGCCCGCTGACTTCCGGTCCTGGACCATGTTTCGTAGAGCCGCAGAGCGTTCTCATCGCTGTCGGTCGCGGCCGATTCGCGAACCTCGTTCAGCACATCGACCATCTGACCGAATTTTTCTCCCAGTTCCGCGAATACGCCGGAAAAAGCACGCCCCATAAAGCTCCTGCCGACGCTGCTCGACAGTGACTGGTACGCACTGCCGCCCATATTGACGTAGTAACCTATATCGACGGCCGATTCGCGAATGCCTGCCGAGAAAAACCCGGATAGAAAAAGCGACACATCGCCTATACGGCGCAGCGCATGGTTTCTTTCGTCGTGACTCGGCGCCTCGATGGCGTCCGCCCACATCAGGGCAAGCGGCCGCAGTACCGGGCCGTCCGTGGTGGACTCGAAGAACTGCTCGGAGCGCGCAAAAACGGTCAGGAGATTGACGACGTAATGGGCGGTGTGATGATCGACAACGACGTTGTTGGCTGCCATGGCGGCATCAACGGAATCCATGAAAAACTCCTGCAGGCTCGCTACAGGGACAAGATCTTCAGTGGGTTGTTCAGTCCACCCCGCCACTCCGTCCTCCAGAGATTTCCAGATATCCTTTATAGCGCTGATGGAAGCAGTGTGGCGTGACAGGTATCACGGAATAAATATCACCTCTCTAACCTGCCAGCGCATAACCGGGTTGCCAGACGAGTTCAGTTACGTCGCAACCGACCTGATCATGCTGAAAACGAAATGCAAGGTATGCACCCGGCCTGCTCAATGCGATGCCAATGACAAATGAAAGACCAGGATCCTGGCCGGCCAGCCGGCTGTTGGTATCGATATCGCATTTGACATAGAACGCATCCGACGCACTGCTGCCAGCCAGCACGCCCCTGCCCTGCAGGCTTTTCAAAAACTCGTCAATCTGCACATGCAGATCCTCCCAGACATCGGCAGCGTTGCTCTGGAATGCCGCCCATCGGGTAGACCGAATAATGCTGTTGATGATAAACAGCGCAGCCCTGCGTTTTTTCAGACTGTTCCACTCGATTGCCTGGGCAGTTGAACACGCAGTTGTAACCATCCCGCGGAATTCTACTCTGCCCGGACCGGCCATAAACAACGGGTTGATACCAAAGCGAACAAGCTGCTCTGCCTCATAGTCCTCCAGATCGCAGGCAGCCCTGTTGCGGCGCCTGATCATCATCGCATTCTCGCCGGGCACGCCGGTGCCGGTCGTTCCCGGATCGTTGCGTGCAAGAACACCCGCAATCGCCCCCGCGGCACTGGCCGGTTCACGTGTCCCGGTCGATGAAAAATAACGCAACCGCGGGAAGTAGGTCAACATGTTCGGACTGCAAAAAACCCCGTGCTGAGCGTCCTGAATCACCGCATCGACGCTGTCCCACCGCAGGGGCGGATCAACGATCAGCATGGCATTCCGACCCCGGCAATAACGCTCTGCCGCAAACAGGACAACCGGCCCGAGATCGCTCTTCGCATCACCCGGTAAAATGACAACAAAATCTATCTGCGGCGCCTGGTTCAGCGCGAACAGACCGGTACCGTCTTTTTCCGAGCCGATCAAATCGTAATCGGCGGGTGGCCCGGATTCACAGCGCTCTTTGCTGCAGTAAATATAGGAAACCTTCTCGCCCACACCACTACCGGAGCTTTCGGCCGGTCGCCGCTGCGGCACACTGCCCGCCACGCGCAGCAACCCCGAGCCTGTCAGCCGGTTGCCCACATACTCTGGTTTCGACCGATCGGTCGAAACCGCCTGAAAAATCTCCTGCTCCTCGACATGGGGCCGGGCCAGCGATCTCAGGCGATGCACCGTGAGATTGAACAAATCGTCACTGTCTGCACGGATATTGTCATAGTCCACCGATACCCGAAGGTACTCGTATGGACCCGGGTTTTTTGCCTCAAGAACCAGCGGCCCTTCCGGACCGGGCAGGGAAACCGTTTTGCGCTGTTTGGAGCCGACAACGCGTACGACAACAGCTTCACATCCGCCGTTATCGAAGTACTGGTGAAGCTGTTGCTCCATTCGGCATGAATGCTTTGGTGACCCGAAGCGGAACAGAAACTCCTCGATGTCCCTGATGGTCACCGGCGTGTCGATGGGACCACGCGGCGTCGGCCCGATGAAAGCGGTAACCGGATGACAGGATACAGAAACCGGAAGTCCTCTGGTCGGGTTTTCCACGACGAACATCCCGTTATTCACAAGATCGGACAAGTAACGCACCTGCAACAACAACTCAGACTGTAGTTTAACAGGCGAACCGGGTTGGAGTTAATACCCTCGCCTGACGATGCCGATCACGGTTTACCGGCGGAAGCCGGTTCGCCGGGCGTGTCACCGGCCATCCATTCGTAGGTGACTATGTTCTTTACGCGACGGGCCTGTTGTACCGTTTCATCCATGTCCGGGTGATCCTTGAGTACCGATACCGGAAAACCAGCCTGCGCTGCAGCGATTTGCTGCAGCTGCTGCGAATCGCTTTTCAAAGCAGCGTCCGGAAATCTTTCCAGAGCGGCGAAGACCGCCCGCTCCGTCAGCTCCGGCCAGGGACGATCGTCTTCCTCCAGCGGAGGATGCGCTTCGAGATACAAAGCACCCCGATCCCAGCCAATCAGAAATGGCTGGTTCACGATCTGCACCGGAACCCCAAGATCCACTGCCTGGTACAGGTGTTCTATATCCTCAGGGAACAGCCGGACACATCCATGACTGACCCGCATGCCCACGCCGGCCGGCTTGTTCGTGCCATGGATAAGATAGCCCGGCATGCCCAGACCGAGCACATAACGTCCCAGGGGATTATCGGGGCCGGGGGGGACCTGCCGTGCAATCGGGTTGCCCTGTGCAGCGTATTCGGCGCGTATCGAGGCGGGAACATACCAGACGGGATCGCGCGCCCTGGATATGACGGTGGTACTGCCTGTAGGCGTGGCCCACCCTGCGCGGCCAATACCGATCGGATATGTCCAGACCACGCTTTCTCCAGCGGCATCGGGCGGTGGATAATAGAACAGCCGCTTGGCTGCAATATTCAGCACGACTCCCTGTCGCGGCGCATCGGGCAAAACATAGCGTGTCGGCAGTACGATCAACGTGCCCGCTCCCGGCAACCATGGATCGACACCGGGATTCGCGTCCACGAGCTCATCGAAACCGAGCCCGTAGCTGCGGCCAATATCGACAAAGGTATCCTCGTAGTTGGCCCTGATCACCTGCAGTTCGCCGATCAGATCCTGCTTTTCGTCCCGGAGGACAAAACGATTTCGCGGCAATGGCGGCTGTTCGCCCACCTGCACACCTGCCTGGCCGGCAGCAGAACGATCCATCCAGAGACCATCCTGCAGGCTGCATCCCGACAACGCGGCAAGGATAATAAACAGTGCGATTCGCTTCAAAGCTGCGCCCCCGGGAAAAACAAGACTGTGAATATGACTTCGAACACTCCGTAACTGCGATCAGCCCTGGCCACGGTACCTGCGCTCATGCCGATGCTGGGATACCCAGAGCTCCACCCGCTCCACGGCCGCCTGCATCGCCGACAAGAGACGCTCCTGCAACTTCTGCTTGCCCTGAAAACAGACACTGAACAGATCCGAATCCTCTGCTGCTTTCAGCAAATAGTCATCGCTTGACCCCAGGTCATCCACCAGGCCCATTTCCAGCGCCCTTGTGCCGTACCAGTGCTCACCGGTCGATACTGCGTCGATATCCAGCTCCGGGCGGTACCGGGCCACAAGGTCTTTGAAAAGACCATGCACCTCCTCCAGTTCCTCCTTGAGCTTGGCCCGGTCCTCATCGGTTGTTTTTCCGAACATGGTCACGGTTCGCTTGTACTTTCCTGCCGTTATCTGCTCGAAGTCGACTCCCTTTTCCTCCAGCGCCCTGCTGAAATTCGGTATCTGTGTCACAACACCGATAGAACCAATGACCGCAAACGGAGCGGCAATAATCCTGTCTGCAATACACGCCATCAGGTAGCCGCCACTTGCCGCCACCTTGTCGACAATCGCTGTAAGCGGAATCTTGCGATCCTTGATCCGCATCAGCTGGGATGCGGCCAGTCCGTGCTCATGAACCTGGCCGCCGTAATTCTCGAGCCGCAGCACCACCTCATCCCCGGCAGTTGCAGTTGAAACTATGGCGCTGATTTCCTCGCGCAAAGATGCAACTGCCGTTGCCCGTATGTCTCCTTTGAAGTCCAGAACGAAAACCCGGCGGCGCTGCGGGCCTTCCCCGGAGTCGGCGGTTTTCTCCCGAAGCTTCTGCTCTTTCTTCTCTTTCTTGTCCTCGTTCTTCCTCGCGCTCTTGCTCAATACTGCATGCCGGAGGATACGCGTCATATTCCTGTATCGGTCGTTGAGCTTTTCGACTTCCAGCGACCCGGCAGCATGACTCTTGCGCGACATGCCGATACCCACGATCAGCACGACAAGGATGGCAACGACAATGGTCACCGCCTTGGCCAGAAACATTCCGTAATCCAGAAAAAACTCAGCCATCAAGTCAATCTCCCAATCCGCCCGCCAAACCAACGTTCGTGCCTTCAAGCGCCCGTTCCGCCCGATAACTGGATCTCACCAGCGGCCCTGAAACCACCTCACGAAAACCCAGTTCCAGGCCCCGGTCGCGCAGCGCGTTGAATCGCTCCGGGCTTACATATTCTCTGACCGGAAGATGATGACGCGTCGGCCTCAGGTACTGCCCCAGGGTCAGAATGTCGACCCCCGCGCGGCGCAGATCCTTCATCGCCTGCCCGATCTCGTCTTCAGTCTCTCCGAGACCCAGCATCAGGCTGCTTTTGGTCAGCATGCCGGGCCGCAGCCTTTTCGCATGCTCCAGTACATTCAGCGATTGCCGGTAGCCCGCACGCGGATCTCGCACCTCGGCTGTCAGGCGTTCTATCGTTTCCACATTATGCGCATAAACTTCAGGACCCGACTCCACAACAGCGCTTATGCCGTTCGGGTCGCCCTGAAAATCGGGTGTCAGAACCTCCACAGCAGTTTCCGGATTCAGATGCCTGATCGCACGAACACAGGCTGCGATATGAGCGGCACCGCCATCGGGCAGATCGTCCCGGTCCACCGATGTCAGCACCACGTAACGAAGCGCCATCAGTCGAACCGACTCAGCGGCATTCCCAGGTTCCCGGGCATCGAGCCGGCCCGCCGGGTTGCCGGTATCTACAGCGCAAAACCTGCACGCCCTGGTGCATACATGGCCCATCAGCATGATGGTTGCCGTACCGCTGGCCCAGCATTCACCGATATTGGGACACATCGACTCCTCGCATACCGTACTGAGACGATGCTCGCCGACAATATCCCGAACCGCAGCATACCCCTGGCCACCGGGCAGCCTGGCCCGCAACCAGGCAGGCTTCCGGCCGGATGGAACCCCGTTCCCGGTATCGGACTGCTGTTTGACGCCGTTCTTGATTGCGGCTATACCGGACCGGGTCCGGTACTTTTTGCCGCTCTCTACTACAGCGATTCCCTTGAATAGGCTCACGTTAGACACTGCCGAAGAATGAATCCGGGGTATTCTCTCACGGACTTACCGGCTACGAAACGGTATTGCACCCGGCGGCTCCCGGCCATCCATGGCCTCCGCGATGTTAGTCCTTCCCTGGACGTCAAAAAAAAGCCCGGCCATGAGGCCGGGCAATACAGGGGGAAGCCAGTTGGCAGCGTGTTAAGGTGCGCTGCAGTGTTCAACACCTGATTCAAATCATGTCTGTTCCGGATCCTTTCTGAACCATGTACAGGTCAGTGCAGCCGGGACCAGTTCAGGAGCTCGACATCCTCGATCTCCCGCTGAAAATTATCTGCCAGCAACGCCTCGATCTCCGTGGGATCGAGCAGGCGGCCATTATCGTGGTTCAGTTCCACGACGCCGCTGTATTCATCTGCGTATTCTTCCTCTGCAGACCGAAGCAAAAACCTTGTGTAGTACTTTGCTAGCATGGTTCCGAGACTATCGGCTAATCCGCCGGGATTCTGTGAGCCAAGCCACAAATTCCCGGTTTCCCCGCTTGCCGCAAGACAGTGAAAAAGCCATGCTATACATCCGAACGCCTGAACAGACTTGAGTTTATGAGCTGTAATATCCGAGTACTGTTGTTGGTCCTGCTGGCCATACTGCCGGTTACATCCATCGCCCGGGACGACCTGCAGGGGGCACTGGAAGCGCGCGCAAAAGCCGAAAGTGCCGGCGCGATCCACCGCGCTGCCGGTTCATGGGCCGCTGCCGGAAAACTACTGGCGAAAGCCGAAAAAGCGGCAGAGAAAGGCCGGTCCGATAAAGCCCGCGAAGCAGCCGCACAGAGCAGGGCCCTGTACCTGGAAGCCGAACTCGAAGCAATCAGGCATCTGTACCTGGACGAAACCGCTGCACTGATCGCCGAGGCAATGAAACAAAAGGCCGACAAACATGCACCCCGGTCTCTCGCCCGGGCGAAGGCCCTGCTGAAGCAGGCTGATGAAGCCCTGGTCGCCGATCGTTACGATACAGCCGCGGCCGAAAGGCTCACTGCCGTGGCGAATGACCACGCCCGACAGGCTTTGTATATCACTTCGCTGGCCAAAAAGGTGCGCCAAAAAGAGCTGACGGTAGAGACTATCATCCTGGACTGGGAATCGAACCTGCAGCAGACCGCAGCAGCGGCAAAGCTTACCGCCGACCTTGCCGCCGATCATCGCGAAACCTTTGCATCGATCGACGAGGTGCTCAGGCAACTGCAGTCGGAAAACAAACGGCT
>JAJRXW010000067.1 GCA_024276095.1 Gammaproteobacteria bacterium | reverse complement strand
TATTCACAGGCCCTCCGACTGCTCGGCGATCAGGTCCGATATCGGCACCAGGCGGAATCCCTCCTGCCTGAGCTTCGGCAGCTCGCGTTCCAGGTAGCTGATCGTCACCAGGTTCGGGTGGCCGATGCCAACGGCCGTACCGCGCTGACGTGCAAGCTCCTTGAGGCGACGAAACTCCATATCGATAGCCGGCGCGGAGGTCTCGTTATCCAGAAAAACATCCCTGCGCGTTGCCGGAATACCCTGTTCGCGCGCGAGCTGCAGGGCGACGCTGCTTTTCGATGTATAACTGTCGACAAAAAACAGGTTGTCATGGGCTTTCAGCTCGCTCATCAACCAGCGCATATGACCCGGGTGCTGTGTGATCAGGCTGCCCATATGATTATTGACCCCCACGATATACGGCACGGAATCGAGATCGGCCTGCAAAATACGATTCAGCTGTGCTCTTGAGGTCTCCAGCCGAATGGTGCCTATGCCGGACGGCACGGATTCCCGCACCGGCTGCAAGGGCAGATGCAGCATGACTTCCTTACCCGACTCGTGAGCCATTTTTGCAATCTGTGCAGCGTAGGGCGTATGCGGCAAAACGGACACGGCCACCGGCCAGTCAAGGCCGGCAACCCGCCGGCCGGTGCTGCTGACATTGCCGAGATCGTCGATAATGATCGCGATCCGCGGCAGCGACCGCACATTGATGCCGGAGTCGGCCTGAACGATACGCGGTAACAGGCTGCAGATACTCATTACCATAAACAATGGCAGAAGAACCCGGTAACCGACCGCCTGCGCCGTCACCATGCCGCCGGAATCAGTCTGTATCATGTTCGGTGCGATGCGCTGCGGTCAGGATCACGCGGTTACCTTTGAGGATGTCCACGGCGGCGCCCAGCTGCGCATCGCCCTGCAGCAGCGCTGCGCCGGAATCGGTCCAGTGCTCGGCAGCACGCACACGCCGATAATCCGTGACCTTGTTGTCCAGCAGGATATCCGGCGTAATTCCCTGTCCCTGAATGGAATCGCCCGACGGCGTGAAGTAGTGCGATGTCGTCAACTTGATGGCGCGCTCGTCCGACAGGGGAATCACCGTTTGTACCGACCCCTTGCCGAAAGTCTGTTTGCCCACGATGGTTGCCCGCCCGTTGTCCTGCAGCGCCCCGGCCACGATCTCGGATGCCGAAGCCGTTCCGCCGTTGACCATTACTACGATCTTTGCCCCGCCCAGCAGATCACTGCCGGTTGCCTCGTAACGAAAACGGGCTTCTGCCGCCCGGCCGTCCGCGACAACGATCACACCCTGGCTGAGAAAAATATCGCTGACATCGACCGCCGCATCCAGCACACCGCCCGGATTACTGCGAAGATCCAGAACCAGCCCCTTCAGCCTGTCGTCGGATTCCTGTTGCAGCGCCGCAATGGCCTGCTTGAGATCTGTGGCCGTCGTTTCGTTGAACTGCGTAATTCTGACGTATCCCCAGCCGGGCTCCAGAATTTCCGAGCGTACGGTCCTGATATGAATGCGGGTGCGGGTCAGCGTATAGGTGAGCGGGTCGACTTCGCCGTTGCGGCTGATCGTGAAACTCACCCGCGTCCCCGGCCGGCCGCGCATCCGCCTGATCGTGTCACCGATATTCCCGCCCTCTACCGCAACATCGTCGATACTCAGAATAATATCGCCCGACAACAGCCCGGCTCTTTCGGCGGGCGTGCCTTCGATCGCTGAGACGATCTCGACCTGCCCGTCATCGCGCATATTGACGTCCAGTCCCACACCGGAATAGTTCCCCGTGGTACTGATACGAATTTCGCGGTACTGCCCGGGATCGAGAAACTCCGAGTAGGGGTCGAGTTCACCCACCATGCCCCGGACAGCGCCTTCCATTACCTGGCGCTGATCTACCTGTTCGACGTATTCGCGCTTTACATGCTGGAGGACCTCGGCCAGCAGGCTCATGTCCTCCTCGGGCAGTGCCGGAACGGGCGCTTTACGATGCTCCACGAGCATACCGCCACCCAGGGCCAGGCCCAGGCCCAGCGCTACCCCGGCTACGGGTGCAAGAATGCTTCTAATTTTGAGTGACATCAAAGGGTTGGCGTGTTCCGCAGATCAATTCACCATAGCACAGCGCTGAAACGGGTTGAATCGTACCGGGCTATTTGACCCAGCGGTTAGGATTGATGGGCTTTCCGTCCTTGCGAATCTCGAAATAAAGGCCGGTCACGCCCTGCCCCCCGCTGTCCCCAACGTGGGCTATGACATCCTCCGGCCCGACCCATTCGCCGACCTCGCGGGTCAGATCCTGATTATGTCCATACAGGCTGATATAACCGTCGCCGTGCTCGATCACGATCAACAAACCCATGCCCGGCAGCCAGTCCGAATAAACAACCCGCCCATGATACAGCGCATGAACTTCGGCGCCTGCATCCGCCGTCATCATCACCCCGTTCCAGCGCATCTGGCCGTCTGCCCGCGGTTCCCCATAGTTGCGGAACAGTTTCCCCCTGGTGGGCCACGTGAACCGGCCTTTCATTTTTTCGAAAGGCAGGCCCTCGAAACTCGGAAACATCGTGGCCTGCTGGCTGAGCCTGGCGAGAAGAGACTCCTTCTCTTTTGCCTGTGCCTGCAGCCTTTCAATTTCATCGGCCCGCGATTCTATGGCTGCGTTGATCAGCGCCAGCGCCTGGTCTCTTATCGCCCGCGCCGATTCGAGCTGCGAGAGACGCGCCTGCTGTGCCTGTTCGAGCTCCTTTAACTGTTCCCGCTCGCGGTCGAGTGCAGCAATAATCTGCTCCAGCTGCCGCATTTTTTCGAGGACGGCCTGAATCACATCTGACCGGTCCCGGGTAATATAGCCGTAGTAAACCAGCCGCCTGCCGACTTCTACCGGATCCTGCTGGCTCAACACCAGCCGTACCCACTCTTCCCTGCCGGTTACCCAGGCCAGCCGCATCTGGCGGGCAAGCAGGTCTTTTTGTGCGGAAAGATCGGCTGAAACACGGGTCATCTGGCTGCTCAGATCGTCCTGCCGGGCCCTGGCCGCACTGGCCCTGGCCCGCAGCTGCCCCAGCTTTTTGCGCACCCGGGATTCGGCGATCTCGGTCTCCCGTAAAGACCGTTCCGCTGCGGCCCGGTTTTCAACCGCTTCACCTACCTCCCGTTGCAGCGCTTCGATCCGCTCCCTGACCTGCTGCAGGTCCTGCTCGGTATCGTCGATCGTGCCTTCCTGCGCCACGGCGATCCCCAACACGGCAACCGCCCATATCGTTGTCAGGAATACCTTGCTCATAGGCCAGCGAGTCTATCAGTCCGAAACAAAAGCCTCAGCATTTCCACTCTTTCCCGTACAACGGGTTATAATCCGCGGCCAACAGAGAAGAGATCCATGAGCCAGCTAGTAGAATTCGCCAATAGCAACATGCTGCTTGTTGCCAGCACCGCCATGATGTTTTTCGCCGTGATCTTCTACGAGATGCGGCTGAAGCAGCAAAGCATGTCATCCGTATCCACCAGCCAGGCCGTGCAGCTGATCAATCAGGGCACGACCGTGGTGGATATTCGCGAACAGTCCAAGTTCGATGCAGCGCACATCATCGATTCCATCAATGTACCTGCCCCCAATCTGGCGGCCGATGCTACGGTTCGCGTAAAGAAGAATCAGCCGGTTCTGCTGGTTTGCGATACCGGCACACTGAGTTCAAAATGCGCTACGGTACTTCGTGAAGCAGGGTTCGAAACAGTTTACAGCCTGCGCGGCGGTCTCACCGCCTGGCAGCAAGAGAACCTGCCCGCTGTAAGCAAGGACGACAGCTAGGCAGCGGCGTTTTTTCCTACATTAACCGGTACCGGCAATAATCCAATGACAGAGTCAGCAACAGAAACCAACGGCGGAATAACCGACGACAGCACCAGGGGATTTGCCCTGCAGTCCATACACCTGAAAGACCTGTCATTCGAGGCACCCAACGATCATCGTGACTTCAGCCAGCAGCCCGCGGACCCCGACGTTCAGATGAACCTGAAGAACAGTCACAAGCAGTTGGCGAATGACATGTATGAAGTCAGCCTGCAGCTCAGTATTCATACCAAATCGGCGGACAAGACCATGTTCTTGGTCGAACTGGACCAGGTGGGCATGTTCCAGATCAAAGGCTATTCCCAGGAAGAGACCAAACTGCTCCTCGGTACCTATTGTCCGGCGACTCTTTTCCCTTATGCCCGGGAGCTGGTTTCCTCCCTGGTCACCAAAGGGGGGTATCCGCCGCTGGTACTGCAGCACATTAACTTCGATGCCCTGTTCGCCAATTCCCAGAAAAAAGCGGGTGATGGCAACGCATAATACCGATCCGCACCTGTCTATCGCGGTCCTGGGCGCCGGCTCCTGGGGAACTGCGCTGGCCATTCAGCTCAGTCGCGCCGGGCAGGAGACCGTGCTCTGGGGGCGCGATACCGCGCAACTTTCACAAATTCAGGCTTCCCGGCGCAACGAGCGATACCTGCCGGATGCGCCGTTTCCGCCGGGCCTCGGTGTAGAACCTTCCCTGGAAGCCGCTGTAGCGGCGCACCGGGACCTGCTGATCTGCGTCCCCAGTCATGCGTTCAGGCAACTGCTTGGCGAAATCAGGCCTTTTATCGACGCGGGCCACCGCATTGCATGGGCAACCAAGGGATTCGAGCAAACCACCGGCAAACTGCCACACCAGGTTGCCGAGGATGTGATTGGCGACCAGCTGCCACTGGCGGTGCTGTCCGGTCCGACCTTCGCAACGGAAGTCGGCGCCGGCCTGCCAACGGCCATGACCGTTGCCGCCAGTGTGCCCGCTTTTGGCTCCGAGCTGGCGGAGCGAATCTCCGATCAGAAATTCAGGGCCTACACTTCCAGCGATTTCATCGGCGTTGAAACCGGTGGTGCCGTTAAAAACGTACTCGCGATTGCAACGGGCATTTCAGATGGTCTCGGTTTCGGCGCCAATACCCGCATCGCACTGATCACGCGCGGGCTTGCTGAAATGACCCGCCTGGGCGTCGCGCTCGGGGCCACGGAACAAACGTTTTTCGGGCTGTCGGGCATCGGTGACCTGGTGCTGACCTGCACCGACGACCAGTCGCGTAACCGCCGGATGGGGCTGGCACTGGCTGCAGGCAAAACCGTCGATGAAGTAGCGAAGGAAATCGGACAGGTCGTAGAAGGTGTCTACGCTGCGAAAGCCGTCCGGGAGGTCGCCCTCGGAAACGAAATAGAGATGCCGATATGAGAACAGGTCTACCGGATACTCTATGAGAATGCCGCTCCGGAGCAGTCGGTACAGGCCCTGATGAACCGGTCTTTGAAAGACGAGTAGCCTGGACGCTCGCGTCAGCCTGCCGGTTTCGGCGCCGGCAGCCTGAATCCCTGCTGTCTCCAGGCCTCATAGAGAATGACTGCAGCGGCATTGGAGAGATTCAGGCTGCGGTTTTCGGGACACATCGGAATATTGATGGTCTGCACCGTTTGGAGAATTTCATCGGGAAGCCCCCGCGTTTCCGGCCCGAACAGGAAAGTATCGCCGGGATGAAACTGTTGCTCTGCATAGCAGGTGACGCCTTTTGTCGAGCAGGCAAATACCCGCGGATGCTTCAGGCCCTCAAGACAGATCGAAAGAGTGTCGTGTACCTGTACGCTTGCCCATTCCCTGTAGTCGAGACCGGCACGGCGCAGCCGCCTGTCGTCCAGATCGAAGCCCAGCGGGCGGATCAGGTGTAATCCGGTTCCCGTGTTGGCGCAAAGGCGTATGATATTCCCCGTATTGGGAGGAATTTCCGGTTGATAAAGTATCAGGTTGAACATTGAGCGCTGCTGATAATACTGAAAACGTGTCTTCTCTTGAGGTCGGGTTCTGCGGCCTGAAGTTGCGGTCGCCCGTGGTGCTGCTGTCCGGCTGTGTCTGCTTTGGTAAATAATACACACGTGTGGCCGGCTTCTCTAACCGGGATGCCGGTGCGATCGTACTCAAGGGCACGACGCTGGCGCCGCGCATCGGCAACCCGTCGCCGCGTGTCTACGAAACGCCGATGGGCATGCTCAATGCCATCGGCCTGC
>JAJRXW010000066.1 GCA_024276095.1 Gammaproteobacteria bacterium | reverse complement strand
CGGGCCTTCATGTGGTTTGCCGGGTGACACCGCTGCGCAGTGACCAGGGGTCGCATCTGGCCGTGGAACTTTTCGATGCGACCCACTGGCGTCAGATTGACCGTGAGCAGGCGCTGATCGAGCAGCATGAAGTCAGCCGCCGCATGACCAGCCAGCTGGCGCACGAAATCAGGAATCCGCTCGGCGGCCTGCGTGGCGCGGCGCAATTGCTGCAGCGCCAGCTGGTGACGGACGAACTGCGGGAGTATACGGACATCATTATCGGCGAAGCCGACCGCCTGGCCGCCCTGGTGGATGGTCTGCTCGGTCCCGGCAGTAAATCGCGCCGGGAAAAAACCAACGTGCATGTCATCACCGAGCGTGTGCTGCGGCTGCTGGAAGGAGAGTCGCACCGGAATCTGGTGATAACCCGCGACTACGATCCCAGTTTGCCGGTGGTATCGATGGATCCGGACCAGATGATTCAGGCTTTGCTGAACATCGCGCGCAACGCCGTTCAGGCAATGGGGGGCGAGGGAAGCCTGGTGGTTCGAACCCGGGCGCTGCGCAACTGCACCATCGGGTCCGCGCATCACAAGCTGCTGGTGAGTATCGAGGTCGAGGACAATGGCCCGGGTGTGCCGGACGATATCGCCTCTTCCATTTTTTATCCGCTGGTGACCGGCAAACAGGGGGGCACCGGCCTGGGCCTGCCCTTGTCCCAGGATCTGGTCAGCAGGCATGGTGGCTTGATCGAGTTTCAGTCCGAACCGGGCCGCACCGTTTTCATGATCCGCATTCCGGTTGAGGTGTCCGATGCGAAAACGGAAACCTCGAAAACGGCAACAGTGCGACAGCCGGACTGAGGAACTGCCCAACCATGATGAATGCAGCCAAACTGAAAGTCTGGGTCGTCGATGACGATGCATCGGTTCGGTGGGTGCTGGAGAAGGCGCTGGGCAACGAGGGAATAGAAACACGGGCTTTCGAGACTGCTGATTATTTTTTTGCCGCCCTCGAGCATGCCACGCCGGACGTACTGATCACCGACGTTCGCATGCCCGGCATGGACGGCCTGGACGCCATGCGACGGCTGGATGAGGAGGGTCATACTTTTCCGGTAATTGTGATCACCGCGCACGCTGACCTGGACAGCGCCGTCGCGGCATATCGGGGCGGCGCTTTCGAATATCTGCCCAAACCGTTCGACGTCGACGAAGCAGTGGCGCTGGTCTGGCGGGCGGCGCCGCTGGCGCGACAAACCGGCAAGTCGGCAGCAGTAGCGGAACCACAAATTCCGACCATGATCGGCCAGGCGCCGGCGATGCAGGACGTGTTTCGCACCATCGGCCGGCTGGCACGCTCCAGCATGAATGTTCTGATTACCGGTGAATCCGGTACCGGCAAAGAGCTCGTTGCCAGGGCGCTGCACCAGCACAGTCCGCGGTCGGGTGAGACTTTTGTGGCGCTCAATACCACGGCCATTGCATCGGATCTGCT
Source organism: Gammaproteobacteria bacterium (assembly GCA_024276095.1). GTDB lineage: Bacteria > Pseudomonadota > Gammaproteobacteria > Steroidobacterales > JAJRUG01. The sequence continues at coordinate 1,637 of JAJRXW010000066.1, read as the reverse complement.
GGAATCCGAATTATTCGGCCATGAACGAGGCGCGTTCACCGGCGCCGACAGGCGCCGCATCGGCCGGTTCGAGCAGGCCGATGGCGGTACTTTGTTTCTCGATGAAATCGGCGACATGTCGGTCGCCCTGCAGACCCGGTTGCTGCGCGTACTGGCGGAAGGGGAGTTTTATCGTATTGGCGGACAGGCGCCCATACAGGTCGATGTGCGTGTCATTGCCGCAACCAACCAGCTGCTGGAGCAATCCGTCAGGGACGGCCGGTTCAGGGAAGACCTTTACCACCGTCTGAATGTCATCCAGATCGTGACCCCGCCACTGCGCCATCGCACCGAGGATATTCCCCTGCTGCTCGGGCATTACCTGAAAGAAGCGGCCGATGAACTCGGCGTGGAAACCAAAAAACTCACGCCACGCGCGACTGAGCTGCTGACTGCATTCTACTGGCCCGGCAATGTGCGGCAACTGGTGAACATTTGCCGGCGGTTGATGGTGATTGCTCCTGGAACGGAAATTCAGGCGGAAGACATCCCTGCCGAGATGGGCGGCCAGGATACCGGGCGGGCGGGATCGCCCGAGTGGGTGCCCAGCCTGGCCCGCTGGGCGGTACAGCAACTGGCTTCGGGCAAGGAAGCACCGTTGCTGGAGAAGGCCCAGCCGGAGTTCGAACGGGCGCTCATCCAGGCGGCGCTGGCACATGTCGGCGGTCATCGGCAGGAGGCCGCGCGGCTGTTGGGGATCGGCCGCAATACGCTGACCCGCAAGATCAGCGAACTGGCAATAGAGGCCTGAACAGCCTGTCAGACGGCAACCGAACCCGTCAAGCCGGCAAAGTTTTCCAGGCCATGACGGGCCAGATAGCCGGAAAGCTCCGTGTTGATTTTTTTGACGACCAGCGGGTCGTAGAACAGCGCCGTTCCGACACCCACGGTGGTCGCCCCGGCGATCATGAACTCCAGCGCATCTTTCGCTGTGCATATGCCGCCCTGGCCCATGATCGGAATGCCATGCTGTTTCGCAACCTGGTAGACCTGGTGAACCTTCAGTAATGCAACCGGCCGGATGGCCGGACCGGACAGGCCGCCCTGAACATTTGCGATCACCGGCCGGCGGCGTTCGACGTCGATCGCCATTCCCATCAGCGTATTGATGGCGGAAAAACCATCGGTGCCCGCCTCTATGCAGCGTCGGGCATTCTCCTGAATATCGGTCTGATTCGGCGAAAGCTTGGTGATGAGCGGCTTGCCGGTGACCGCCCGGCAGGCAGCGACAACGGCGGCCGACATTGCCGGTGAATTGCCGAAAGCGACCCCGCCTTCTTTCACATTAGGGCAGGAAATGTTGATTTCGATGGCGTCAATCGGCGAGTCTTCAAAACGCCGACATACTTCGGCGTACTCATCAACGGTCGATCCGCACACATTGGCGATAAACCGGGTTTCGGAAAAATCGAGGCCCGGCAGTATGTCGTTGATTACTGCATCGACGCCCGGGTTCTGCAGGCCGATGGCATTGAGCATGCCCATCGGCGTTTCGTAGACACGCGGCGACGGGTTGCCGATGCGCGGCGCCAGCGTCGTGCCCTTGAGTACGATCGCACCGGCATCCCGGTTAGAGAAGCCGGCCACACGTGTGTATT
>JAJRXW010000065.1 GCA_024276095.1 Gammaproteobacteria bacterium | reverse complement strand
GTTCTGGCCCGGGGACTTTTGCTGGTCATGATCGTTCGCTGGAAATCGATGCGTGAAAAATAATCAGACTACTCTATCAAACACTGCCATAGCGACTGTTTTGACCCAGCCAGCGTGCGATCAGCAGGCTGGCGTTTTCCGGCCCGCCGGCACCGGCGTTTTTGCCGACCATCCGGCCCGCAGCGTTCTGCACCAGTGGGGCAAGGTCTGCATCCCGTACCAGGTCCGCGACCCGCAGTTGCATCAGCCCCGTCTGGCGCGTGCCCAGTACTTCCCCCGGCCCCCTGAGCCTGAGATCCTGCTGGGCTACACGGAAACCGTCGCTGGTTTCCCGCAGCACCGCCAGCCGCTGCTTCGCGAGTCCCGATAACGGGCTGTGGTACAGCAGCACGCAGGTGCTTTGTGTCGCTCCGCGTCCCACTCTTCCACGCAACTGGTGCAGCTGTGACAATCCCAGCCGCTCGGCATTCTCGATGATCATCAGGCTTGCCTCGGGGACATCGACGCCGACCTCGATGACCGTTGTCGCCACCAGCACCTGGTGCTCGCCTGCTGCAAAAGCTTTCATGACCGACTCTTTCATCGCTGCTTTCATCCGGCCATGAATCAGCCCGGTACTCACCCCGGGCAGCGCTTCGCGCAGCATCTCAAAGGTAGATTCTGCCGCCTGCGCCTGGAGCGCATCGGATTCTTCGATCAGCGGGCAGACCCAGTAGGCGCGGTGTCCTTCACTGCATGCCCGGCGAACCCGCGCGACGATATCGCCGCGGCGCTGGTCGGACAGGGCCACGGTCTGTACCGGTTGCCTGCCGGGCGGCAGTTCCCTGATCACCGATACCTCCAGGTCCGCATACATGATCATGGCCAGTGTGCGTGGAATGGGCGTTGCAGTCATCACCAGCTGATGCGGGCGTGGGCCTTCGCCGTCTGCGCTGCCTTTTTCCCGCAGGCTCAGTCTCTGGCCGACACCAAACCGGTGCTGTTCATCGACGATGATCAGGGCCAGCCGATGGTATTCAAGGCCCTGCTGGAACAGGGCATGGGTCCCGATGATCACCTGGGCTTCGCCGTCGGCGATGGCCGTGTAGACCAGGTCACGGGCGCTTTTTTTCAGGCTTCCGGAAAGCCAGGCGATGTTGATCCCCAGTGGTTTGAACCACCTGCCAAAACTGTCGCGGCGCTGCTCGGCCAGCAGCTCGGTGGGCGCCATGATCGCAACCTGGTGTCCTTTGGCAACCGCGCCGAGCGCGGCCGCAGCTGCAACAACGGTCTTGCCGCAGCCGACATCGCCCTGCAGCAGCCGCATCATCGGATGTTTTTGTGCCAGGTCCCCGTCGATATCCCTGAGCACTTTCTGCTGATCGCCAGTGAGCGAGAAACTCAGCCGGCGCAGAAAATCGGCCCGCAGTTTTTTCGGTACCGGAAGGGGAATGCCCGCTTCGGCGCGCGTCTGTTCCCGGGTACGTCTCAGGCTCAGGTGATGAGCGCGCAGCTCTTCTGCGGCGAGACGTCTCTGGCAGGGGTGGCAGCCGGCCGCCAGCATGGCCAGATCGGCATCCGCCGGCGGCCGGTGGACAAATTCCAGCGCCTCGCGGAGCCCCGGCGCGGCCAGTTCGCTGCGCAGATCGTCCGGCAGCAGGTCCGGCACCTTATCGAGATACCGGTCCAGCGCCTGCCCGACCAGTGTGCGCAGCCGGTATTGCTGCAATCCTTCGGTCGATGGATAGACCGGTGTCAGGCGCTGTTCCAGCGGTGGCGGTTGTGTGGCACTGATGAGCCTGTATTCCGGATGGACCATTTCGAGGCCGTCGGTCCCGTTGCGTACTTCACCAAAACAGCGCAGCCGCCGGCCGCGCCCGAAGCTGTCCTGCTGTTTGCGTGAAAAATAGAAAAAGCGCAGCGTAATGAGGCCGGTACCGTCGCTGATTCGGCACAGCAGGCTCCGCCGGCGCCGGAACACCACATCGGTCAATTCGATTTCGCCTTCGATGACCACCCGGTCTCCGGGCGCCAGGGCGCCGAGGCGGGACAGCCGGGTGCGGTCTTCATAACGCAACGGCAGCAGAAACAGCAGGTCCAGCGGTGAGTAGACGTTCAGGTTTTCCAGTCGCCGGGCCAGCGCCGGGCCAACGCCTTTCAGCGCCGTGAGCTCCTCCGGGATCCGGGATGCCGGCGCTTCGACCGCCACCGGGCTCACAGATGCAGTATTGCGTCGGCCTCCACTGCGGCGCCGCGCGGCAGTGCTGCGACTCCCACCGCAGCCCGTGCCGGAAAGGGCTCCGAGAAATAGGTCGCCATGATTTCGTTGACCGTTGCGAAATGGCCCAGGTCGGTCAGGTAAACGGTAATCTTGACGGCATTATCCAGCTGCGTGCCGGCAGCCTCGGCCACCGCGGCGAGATTGTCGAAAACCCTTTTGATCTGGGTGCCGATATCGCCCTCGACGAGTTCGCCGCTGTCAGGGTCCAGGGGGATCTGCCCCGAGACGTACACAGTACCGTTGGCCACGATGGCCTGGGAATAGGTTCCGATTGCCGCAGGAGCTGCGGATGTCTGGATTGCTTTTTTGCTCATGATGGCCTGCCTGGATAGTGCGCTAGGTCGGTAAACTCAGGCGCAGGTACGTGTCACGCGGCTGACGTTCGACATCCTGCGGATTCCCCTGATAACGTTGGACAGATGGGTCCGGTCGCGGACCAGCGTTGTGAATATGAGGTCAATACTTTCGCCGTGCTGCTCATCCAGTGCGACCTGTTCGATATTCGATCCGGCATCGCCGATCTTTGCCGCGACTTCAGCCAGTGCGCCCGGTTTGTTAATCGCTTCGACATTGATCTCGACGGAAAATTCCTGGTCCGTGTTTTCTTCCCAGTTTACGGCGATCCACTTGCTGGGCTGTTTTCTGAAATCGCTGAGGTTGCCGCACACGTCCCGGTGTATGACAACGCCTCTTCCTGTACTCAGATACCCCATGATGGTATCACCGGGAATCGGATGGCAGCAGCGTGCATAGCTTACGACCATTCCCTCGGTTCCGGCAATCGTGATCGGCGCGAGGTTGCCCGGATCGGCCGGTTCGTATTTCGGTGCCTGCAGCAGGATTCGAGCCACGACAGGCGCCAGCTTCTCGCCCAGGCCGAGTTGCTGGTAAAGCTCGGATGCCTTGTTCAGGCCGAAGTCGTCAAGGAGAGCCCTGAGACGGGTTCGACTGACCTTTCTCAGTGATGAGCCCAGCTCTCTCATGGCCTGGTCGAGCAGCCGCTTGCCGAGATTTTCGGCCTCGCTGCTGCGCAGGTTTTTGAGGTGCTGGCGAATGCTGTAGCGGGCCTTGGCTGTGACCACGAAATTGACCCAGCTTGGTTTGGGGTGCGCCTTCTTGCCGGTGATGATCTCGATGGTCTGGCCGTTCTTGAGCCGGGTACGCAGCGGCATGCGGCGCCGGTCGATTTTTGCCGCGACGCATTTGTTGCCGACATCGGTATGTACCGCGTAGGCAAAATCCACACAGGTGGCGCCACGCGGCAACCGCAGAATGTCGCCCTTGGGGGTGAATACGTAGACCTTGTCCGGGAACAGGTCGATCTTGACGTGTTCCATGAATTCTTCGGAGTTGGCCGCCGATTCCATTTCATTGATACTGGCAAGCCACTCCCGGGCACGGTCCTGCGGCGGCTGCTTTTCCTTGTCCACATCCTTGTACTGCCAGTGCGAGGCGATGCCTTTCTCTGCGACCCGATCCATGTCTTCGGTGCGTATCTGTACTTCGATGGGAATACCGTTAGGACCCAGCAGGGTCGTATGCAGCGACTGGTATCAGTTGATTCTCGGTATGGCGATATAGTCCTTGAACCGGCCCGGCATGGGCTTGTAAAGCTGGTGTACGGTGCCCAGAGCCCGGTAGCATTGATCGACGTCCTTGACGATCAGCCGGAACCCGTAGACATCGGCGATTTCGCTCAACGGTCGGGATTTGACCCGCATCTTTCTGTAGATGCTGTACAGATGCTTCTTGCGCCCTGTAACGCTCCCGGAAATATCAACAGCCCGCAGTGCCCGTCTCAGGCGATCCGATATGCGCTTGACGATTTGCCGCTGGTTACCCTGTGCACGACGCAGTGCTTTTTCCAGTACCCGGTAGCGAAACGGGTAGGCATAGCGGAACCCGTAGTCCTCGAGTTCCGTTTTCAGCGTGTTCATGCCGAGCCGGTTGGCGATCGGCGCATAGATCTCCAGTGTCTCGATCGCGATGCGATGCCGCCTGCCGGGCTCCAGCGAATCCAGCGTCTGCATGTTGTGAATGCGATCGGCGAGTTTCACCAGGATGACGCGGATATCCTCTACCATGGCCAGCATCATTTTTCGGAAACTGGCGACCTGCACCTCCGCACGGCTGGTGAAATTCAGCTTGTCCAGTTTGCTGACGCCGTCGACCAGCTCGGCTATTTAGTTGCCGAACCGCTGGGCAATGTGCTCCTTTTCTACAGTGGTGTCTTCGATGACATCATGCAGGATTGCCGCGGCGATGGTTTGATGATCGAGATGCAGGTCGGCAAGGATGGAAGCGACCGCGATCGGATGGGTGATATAGGGCTCACCGGAATGCCGGCGCTGTCCTTCGTGCGCGACCGTGCCCATTTCGTAAGCGTCCATGATGACGCGCAGCTGATGCTCGGGCAGATAGCCCAGTTTGTTCATCAGGCGACGAAAGCCCGTCCCGCGACGGGGCAGCGGCAATCGGTCGAAAATGCTTGAGGCCCGCTCCATGCACTCGATTCTACCGCACTGAACGCGCGACAGAACGACTGTTGGAAATATGCGTCAAATGGTCCGGAAGGACCGGTCAGCCCGTCTGGTCAGTCGGGGCGATCGCCGAGCATCGGCATTGGCGGTGCTTCGGCCAGCAACTGTTCGGCTTCTTCGCTGTTGAGCAGCTCGTCCATGCCATCGTCCTGGTCCTCGAGGATTTCCCTGTCGATCAGGCCCTCGGCAATTTCCCGCAGTGCGACAACGGTAGGTTTGTCGTTTTCCCAGTCCACCAGCGGCTCGGCGCCATTGGCAATCCGGCGGGCACGCTTGGCAGCGACCAAAACCAGGTCGAACAGGTTTTCGACATGTGGCAGGCAATCGTCAACGGTAACTCTGGCCATCGAAGGATCTCAATCGAACTCTTGCGGGTCGCGTAGGCTACCGGCAAAGGCGTTGGACTGCAAGGATTTTAGCCCAGCAGGGCCTCTGCCAGATGCCTGATCCGGTCGTTGCCGGTGCGGTTTTCGGTATTCTTGCCGGCAATAATGGACTGCAGGCATTCGATCGCCGCCGGAAGCTCGTCATTGACGACGGCGTACTCGAATTCCTTCCAGTGGGAAATGTCCTCGCGGGCCTTTCCGAGGCGGTACTCGATGACCTCTTCCGAATCCGTGCTGCGGTCCCTGAGACGTCTTTCCAGCTCCCGGGTGGATGGCGGCAGGATGAATATGCTGCAGCAGCCGGGCATGTTGGCGCGAACCTGCCGGGCGCCCTGCCAGTCGATTTCCAGCAGCACGCGATGGCCGGATTCGACCAGCTGGTCGACGTGAGCCCGTGAGGTGCCGTACCAGTTGTTGAATACGCAGGCGAATTCGAGAAATGCGCCGGAGTCGCGCATCCGTGAAAATTCCTGCTCGTCGACAAAAAAATAATCGACGCCGTGCTGCTCGCCGGTGCGCCGCGGCCGGGTGGTGTACGAGATCGAGAAACACAGCGAAGAATCGCGCTCCATGAGCGCTTTCACCAGCGTGGTTTTTCCGGCGCCGGAAGGCGCTGAAAGGACAATCAGTTTTCCGTGTGATGCCGTCATTCCACGTTCTGGATCTGCTCGCGCATCTGCTCGATCAGTACTTTAAGCTCAATGGCATGCTGCGTGGTGTCCGTGTCGGCGGACTTCGATGCCAGCGTATTGGCTTCCCGGTTGAATTCCTGCATCAGGAAATCGAGACGGCGCCCCATCGGTTCGTCACCGGAAAACGAAGCCAGTACTTCGGCGATATGCGCTTCCAGCCGATCCAGTTCCTCGCTGACATCGAGTTTCTTCGCAATCAGCACCAGCTCCTGCTCGAGACGATCCTGATCGATGTTGTCGACCAGCGTCCGGACTCTTTCAGTCAGACGTTTTTGAATGGCATCCAGTATCACCGGCAGCCGCTGGCGCATGACGACCACTATATTTTCGACCTCGTCGCAGCGGTTTCGCAGCATTTTCTGAATGCGCTCTCCTTCCCGCGCCCGATGTTCGGCAAGCCCGGCGATGGCTTTCTCGAATTCGGCCAGGATATCCGGGAACAGCGCCTCGGCCTGTATTTCTTCTTCCAGGATCACGCCGGGCCAGCGCATAATGCTGAGCGTATCGATGGTGCCGGAGCTGGCCAGTTGTCGATTCAGCGTTTCGGCGTGATGGATCAGTTCTTTCGCAAAGGGAAGGTTCAGCGAAACCTGCGGTATCCGGCTGGATTCGTATTGCAGGCTGAGCGTGCTGTCGATTTTGCCCCGGCTGAAACGCCGGGCCAGCAGGTCCTTGAGTTCCGGTTCCATGGCCCGGAACCCCTCCGGCAGCCGGAACTGTGCGTCAAGGTAACGATGGTTGACGGAGCGTACTTCCCAGACGATGCGCCCGTCCGGGATACTCGCTTCGCTGCGCGCGAAGCCGGTCATGCTTTTAATCATCCGTTTATTTACCGCTTATCGTAAAATGTAGATGCGCTGGCTCACCCGGAGGCTTACACTGTTTTCCGCTTCCGGCATGTTCAGGAACAGGCCGGATATTTTAACTCGATATCAAAAACATTATACGGACCCGGCAGGGGGAGAGCGGATTGCAGGTTGAATACGCAGAGCTGAGCTTGCTCGGCGACCGGGAAGAAAATCAGGACCGGGTTGCCATCGTCGAGGGCGATGAATCGATTCTGATGATTGTGATAGACGGTATGGGCGGGCACGCGGACGGCGCGCTGGCGGCTGAAGTAGCGGTCGAAACGCTGACCAAAGCCTTCAACAAGGCCAAACAGCCGATTTTCGATCCCCAGGGGTTTCTTCACCTGGCGACCGGCGAGGCGCATATGGATCTCGTCAACCTCGGTGACGATCACACCATGGAATCGCGGCCGCGGGCTACCTGTGCGCTGTGCCTGGTGCAGGACGATTCCGCCTACTGGGCACATGTCGGCGACAGCCGGATTTATCATTTGCGCGACCAGCAGATATTCGAGCGCACCAGGGACCACAGCCATGTTGAATTGCTGTTGCAGGAGGGGCTTATCACCGAAGACGAACTGATGGACCACCCGATGCGGAATTTCGTCGAGTGCTGTCTTGGCGGGGATGCTGCATTACCCGGTATGACGGTCACCAGGCAGAAACGGCTGCTGCCCGGCGATGTGCTGCTCAGTTGTTCCGACGGCCTGTGGTCGGGCCTGGTCGATGAGGATATAACCACGCTGGGCAACAACGGGGAAGCGCTGGACGCGGGACTGCGGCGGCTGGGAGAAAAGGCCGTGCGTAACAACGGGCCTCACAGTGACAATACGTCTGCTGTCGTGTTGCGATTCCTTGCGGGCGGTGAATCATGAGCCGCGATGACGACAATCGGCCGGCTGTGAACAGATCCGAAGGCCGGGCGAAAGCAGAGATCAGGAATGTGGCCTTCACGACCGAGTATACCCGGCATGCTGAGGGTTCGGTGCTGGCTGCTTTCGGTGGCACACGGGTGCTGTGTACTGCCAGCGTGGCGGATACCGTGCCGGGCTTTTTACGCGGTCAGCGGCAGGGCTGGGTGACTGCCGAATATGGAATGTTGCCTCGCGCGACCCATACGCGCTCGAGTCGCGAAGCGCGCCGTGGCCAGCAATCCGGCAGAACGCTGGAAATCCAGCGGCTGATCGGGCGGTCGCTGCGGGCGGTCGTCGATTTGCAGGCGCTGGGAGAACGTACGATTACGCTGGATTGCGATGTGCTGCAGGCGGACGGGGGTACGCGCACAGCCTCTGTTTCCGGTGCCTATGTGGCGCTGGTCATGGCGACGGAAAAGCTGCTCGCAACCGGGAAGTTGCGGAAAAATCCTTGCACGGGCAAATTGCGGCGGTATCGGTCGGCATCTGTGCCGGGGCGCCGATGCTCGATCTCGATTATGCAGAGGATTCATCCGCTGAAACCGATATGAATGTTGTCATGAATGAAGCCGGAGGGTTCATAGAGATTCAGGGCACCGCAGAAGGGCATGCCTTTCGGCGCGAAGAACTCGATGCCCTGCTGAACCTGGCCGCAGACGGTATCAGGACCGTCATGGAGGCGCAGACCCGTGCGCTGGAATCCTGGCGCGACCGGTCTCGACAGGTTCCGGGTCATGAGCACTGAAAGGCTGGTGGTCGCAACGGGGAATCGCGGCAAACTGGATGAACTGCAGCGCATGCTGGGCGATGCATTCATCCTGATACCCCAGGCAGAGCTGGGCATCGAATCTGTCGCGGAGACCGGAAGCAGTTTCCTCGAAAATGCCCTCATCAAGGCCAGGCATGCCGCCCGGGTATCCGGTCTGCGGGCCATCGCCGATGATTCGGGACTGGAAGTCGACGCCCTGAACGGTGCGCCCGGCGTTCATTCCGCCCGTTATGCCGGAGAACAGGCGGACGATACACAGAACATCGAGAAACTGCTGGCTGCGCTGGAGGATGTGCCGGACCAGCAGCGCACGGCGCGATTTCGCTGTGTCCTGGTGCTCGTCAGCGGAGCGGGTACGGTCGGTACTGCCGACGCGCTGATTGCAGAAGGAGTCTGGGAGGGCGTGATCGCCCGGACATTACGGGGCTCGGGCGGCTTCGGTTATGACCCGGTATTCATTGACCCGGCGACCGGCCTGGCCGCTGCACAATTGTCCGCCGCCGAGAAAAACCGGCGCAGTCACCGCGGCCAGGCGGTACGGGCGCTGGTCAGCCAGTTTGAGCAGGCCGGGGCAATAGCGAGCGATACGGGACGCTGATGTTATGCACAGACGGCACTGTTTCCACAGATTTCATGCACATAACGACTTGCTTTTGAGAACCATCGTTCTGATAGTCCTGTAACCAATTGTTTTTTATATACATAATCATATTGGTTAAATCTTGATCAAAATGACGGTTTTGTTGATTCGACAGCTTGTTACGGTCGATCTCCCGGCCTGAATCCACAGACTTATCCACAGGTTTTGTGGATAAACACCGGCAGACAGACCGGCACATCTCGTTCGGCGGATCGGCAGCCTTTTGGGCCCTTGCCAGATGTGGGCGGAATCGCTATGCTTCGCGCCCCGTTTTGACAGTTCACAAACCCGGTAGCGCCAAGCCATGAAAGCCGACATTCATCCGCAATATCAGGAAATAAAAGTAGTCTGCAGCTGCGGAAACGAGTTTGTGACCAAATCGACACTGAAAGAAGAGCTGCACATCGACATTTGCTCATCGTGTCATCCGTTCTACACGGGCAAGCAGAAAATCATGGATACTGCCGGTCGGGTCGATAAATTCCGCCGTAAATACGGAATGCAGTAACAGACGTGCCTCCGGGAGCACGTCTGCGCTAAATACGTTCCCCTTTTTTCCTCTGTGTAACCTATAATGGTCGGCCCGCCTGCCAGGCATGTTCCTGCAGAGCGCACTCGCGACCGTTTCTTTAATACAGTGATTTGGGTTCTATGAGCGACAAGAAATTCGTACTGCAAGCGCCGGATTCCGGCAAACAAACCGAGCTTCCGGTTCACTCCCCCAGTGTAGGACCGGATGTTGTAGATATCACCAACCTGTACGCGGAACAGGGTGTATTTACCTACGATCCGGGCTACGGGACGACAGCAAGCTGTGAAAGCAAGATTACCTATATTGACGGCGCAAAGGGAATCCTGCTTTACCGGGGTTACCCGGTAGAGCAGCTGGCTCAGAAAAGTTCTTTTCTCGAGGTTGCGTACCTGCTGTTATACGGTGAACTGCCGAAACAGGAAGAGCTCGACGCTTTTTCGCATTCCATTCGTACCCATACGATGATCAATGAAACCATGTTGAGGCTGTTCGACGGGTTTCATCATGACGCACACCCGATGGCCATGGTGGCGGGCGTGGTCGGTTCGATGTCGGCTTTTTATCACGATACGACCGACATCTATAACCCGAGACATCGCGATATATTCGCCCACCGGATTATCGCCAAGCTGCCTACCATTGCTGCTGCGGCATTCAAGCATACCGCCGGCCAGCCGTTCATGTACCCCAGGAATAACCTGGATTACACATCGAACCTGCTCCGTATGCTGTTTGCCGTCCCGGCCGAGAAATATCAGATCGACCCGGTTGCGGCCAAGGCGCTGGATCTGCTGTTTATCCTGCATGCCGACCATGAGCAGAATTGCAGCACTTCTACCGTAAGGCTGGCCGGCAGTTCGGGGGCCAACCCCTACTCGGCCATTGCCGCCGGCATTGCCGCGCTGTGGGGCCCGGCCCATGGCGGTGCCAACGAGGCCGTGCTCAATCAACTCGAGGAAATCGGGTCGGCCGACCGGATACCCGGGTACATAGCCAGGGCCAAGGACAAAGACGATCCTTTCCGGCTGATGGGTTTTGGCCATCGTGTCTACAAGAACTTCGACCCCCGGGCAACGCTGATCCGGGAGGCCTGTCACGAGGTGCTGGCAAGCCTTGGACGGACGGATACCCCGCTGCTCGATCTCGCGCTGCAGCTGGAGGAGATCGCCCTCAAGGACGACTATTTCGTTGAGAAAAAGCTCTACCCCAATGTCGATTTCTATTCCGGCATCATTTACCGGGCGCTGGGCCTGCCGACATAGATGTTTACGGTGATGTTTGCGATTGCCAGAACAGTCGGCTGGGTCGCGCACTGGCGGGAGATGATCACCGACCCGAATGGCCGTATCGGCCGCCCGCGGCAGCTGTATACCGGCCCTGTCAGCCGGGACTACCGGCAGATCAGCGACCGCTAGTCGATCGCCAGGCGATCACCAGTCGATTATCGGGCGATTACCGGCAGCCCGGGAAAATCGAACCGGGGCGATTCAACTACCGGCCGGGCGGATAGTCCAGCAGCGCATAGACATCCTGCCGGCTGATCCTGCGCATCGGCTTGCCGTCTACCGGGCTGATCGGGGGGTGGCCCCGGTATCGTTCCGGGAATACCGTCGCCGCAAACTCGAACTCTCCGGCAAAAAACCGGTAGGCAGGAAACTGCTCCGGGACATCGCGCCGCAGCCGATGACGACTGAGCGTGGATCGTGAGCGAAACCCGTATGCCTCGAGGTTGCTGCCGACCTCTTCAGCCGAATCGCTGAACAGGTGCAGGTCGATCGGCGAATGCTCGGTGGCATGACCGCTGAGCACCGGGCCGGCCAGGCGTGGCTGGAACGGGTCCAGTTGTTCCATGACCCGCAGTGCCGCATGACGGAGTTGCTGGAGCAGTTGCGGGTGATCGTCGCTGCGGAATATTCTGTTGCGCGCTGCCAGCGCACGTTCGATTTCCGCGTTGCCCGGCAACGGCGCAGATTTTCCGATACCCAGGTTCTGAATAGCCTTGTCTTTGGCATTTCTGAAATCGGTGATCCCGTGTTCCTGGATAAGCCGTGCGGCCTCTTCGGCTATTGCAGCACGCTGATATCCTGCGGTGGCGCGGCTTTTCCTGGTCATGTTCTGTTCTTTTGGTCTGTCAGCGGTATCCGGACTAGAAGATATCGTCATCGGCGTCATCGGTTTCCGGCAACGGGTCTGTAGCCGGGCCGTCCCGGCGGTCGGTCATTCCGGTTGGAATATGGCCTTCCCGGAATATTTCAAACATCGCATCGGGGGAACCGGCAGGAGTGGGCAGCCCGGTTTTCGACGAAATGCGCACGGTGACGAGACCCGGTGGCCGCGGGATCGTGGCGTCCGGCGCATGCTCGAGTACTTCCGCCATGAAGTACTTCCAGATCGGCAGCGCGGTCCGGCTGCCCTCCTCGGTCGCACCCAGGGAACGTTCCTGATCGAAGCCGATCCAGGCGGTTGCCACCAGATCGCCGTTAAAGCCGCTGAACCAGGTGTCCCGGCGTTCGTTGGAGGTTCCGGTTTTGCCGGCCAGGTCCTTGCGCCCCAGCTCCCTGATCCGCCGCCCGGTCCCGCGCCGAATCACGTCTCTCATCATGTCATAGATAAGATAGGCGTTTTGCGCGGTTATGATTCGTGGTGCGGCCCCGGAGTTGTCCATAAACCTGGGCGCTTCTTCGGGCGTGGGGCGCCAGTCGGTTGC
>JAJRXW010000064.1 GCA_024276095.1 Gammaproteobacteria bacterium | reverse complement strand
TGCCCATCATGGCGATGTATATCATCGCCGCCGAAGAACAGGGCGTGAGTCCGGAGCAGCTGGCCGGAACGCTGCAAAATGACATCCTCAAAGAGTTCATGGTGCGCAACACCTATATCTACCCTCCCGCCCCGTCAATGCGCATCGTCTCGGACATCATTGCCTACACCGCCCGGCACATGCCGAAGTACAACTCGGTGTCGATCTCCGGATATCACATGCTGGAAGCGGGAGCGACCTGTGTCCAGGAACTCGGGTTCACACTGGCAGATGGTATCGAGTACGTACGCGCCGCCGTCGACAGCGGCCTGGATGTCGATCGATTCGCACCGCGCTTGTCGTTCTTTTTTGGTATTGGCATGAACCTGTTCATGGAAGTTGCCAAACTGCGGGCTGCACGATTGCTTTGGGCCGAGTTGATGCAGGAGCATTTTCAGCCAGAAAACCGGAAATCGCTCATGCTGCGTACGCATTGCCAGACCTCCGGTGTCAGCCTGACCGGTCAGGACCCATACAACACCATCATCCGCACAACGGTAGAAGCGCTGGCAGCAACACTTGGCGGCACGCAATCGCTGCACACCAATTCGTTTGACGAGGCGCTGGCGCTGCCGACGCCTTTTTCGGCACACATCGCACGCAATACACAGCTCGTCTTGCAGGAATAAACAGGGATCGCCCGGGTGGTCGACCCGCTGGCCGGATCGTACTATGTAGAAAGCCTGACCAGCGCTCTTGTCAACAAGGCCAGGGAGCTGATCGAGGAAGTGGACCAGTTGGGCGGCATGACAAAAGCACTTGAATCCGGCATGCCCAAGCTGCGTATCGAACAGGCTGCCGCCCTTCGTCAGGCTGCGATAGACCGGGGCGAGGAAGTGATTGTCGGCGTGAACAAGTATCAACGCGAAGACGAACCGGAAATCGATATTCTCGATATCGACAATACCGCGGTTCGCGATGCCCAGATCGAGCGACTGAAAAACGTGCGCCGCAGGCGCAATGACGAAGAATGCCGGGCAGCCCTGGATGCGCTGACGACAGCAGCCGATAATGGCACCGGCAATCTGTTGAGCCTGTCGATCAACGCGGCACGCGCACGGGCTACCGTAGGAGAAATATCCGATGCGCTGGAAAAATCCTACGGAAGGCACAAAGCCGTGATCCATTCGATCAGCGGAGTTTATGGCTCGGCCTACGAAGGAGATGAGACATTCAGCAGCATGCAAAAAGAAATTGAAGCATTTACAAAAGAAGAGGGACGCCGCCCGCGCATTCTGGTCGTAAAACTCGGCCAGGACGGCCATGACCGCGGCTCCAAGGTGATTGCAACGGCATTTGCGGACCTCGGTTTCGATGTCGATATCGGGCCGCTGTTCCAGACCCCGGAGGAAGCAGCCCGCCATGCGATCGAGAACGATGTGCATGTGGTGGGTGTTTCATCGCAGGCAGCAGGCCATAAAACGCTGGTCCCGCAGCTGGTCAGGGAACTTCAGAATCAGGGCGGGGACAGTATACTGGTGATCTGTGGCGGCGTGATTCCACCGCAGGATTTCGATGCGCTGCGTGCCGTAGGTGTGGCCGCAATATTCGGCCCCGGCACTAATATTCCCGCGGCTGCCGCAGAAGTCCTGCAACTGATCCGGCAGCGAAAAAACAGCGGCAAATAAGCCGGTAAAACAGTACCGGATATACTGAAAGCAAAATTGTTGACTACTGGAAGAACTGTACTGTAAAGAATAATACCAAGGGCGCACCGGGAATTTTCCGGGTCGCCCCGGAGACACACAAGAATGACAGGTGATCACAAACCCGGAGCTACTCCCATCATCCGGATGCTGGAAGAAAAACGCACAGCGGCACAAATGGGCGGCGGCCAGAAACGAATCGACAAACAGCACGCCAAGGGCAAGCTGACCGCACGGGAGCGAATTGAAATACTGCTCGATGAAGGCAGTTTCGAAGAGTGGGACGTGTTCGTCGAACATCGATGCACCGATTTCGGCATGGCAGACCAGAAAATCACCGGCGATGGCGTCGTAACCGGTTACGGAACCATCAATGGCCGGCTGGTATTCGTATTCAGCCAGGATTTCACGGTATTTGGCGGCTCCCTGTCAGAAGCTCACGCAGAAAAAATATGCAAGGTGATGGACCAGGCGATGAAAGTCGGCGCACCGGTCATCGGCCTGAACGACTCGGGCGGTGCCCGTATCCAGGAGGGCGTAGCCTCGCTGGGCGGTTATGCGGAGGTTTTCCAGAGAAACGTGCTTGCCTCGGGTGTCGTGCCGCAGATCTCGCTGATTATGGGGCCCTGCGCAGGTGGTGCGGTGTATTCGCCGGCCATGACCGACTTTATTTTCATGGTGAAAGACAGCTCCTACATGTTTGTCACCGGGCCGGATGTCGTCAAGACCGTCACTCATGAAGAAGTGACTGCCGAGGAACTTGGCGGGGCTGTCACCCACAGCACCAGGTCCGGTGTGGCAGACCTGGCGCTGGAGAACGATGTCGAGGCGCTGCTGGCGACGCGCCGGTTTTTCAATTTCCTGCCGGCCAGCAACCGCGAAAAGCCGCCGGTCTGGCCGACACAGGATCCCGCCGAGCGTGAAGAGTCTTCGCTGGACTCCCTGGTGCCCGACGATCCGGCCAAACCCTACGACATGCATGAACTGATCACCAAGCTCGCAGACGAGGGTGATTTTTTCGAGATTCAGCCCGACAACGCCCGCAATATCGTGGTGGGCTTCATTCGCCTCGAAGGATCGCCGGTGGGCGTGATCGCTAACCAGCCGATGGTACTGGCCGGCTGCCTGGATATCGCTTCGGCCATCAAGGGAGGACGCTTCGTGCGCTTTTGCGATGCCTTCAATATCCCGATCCTGACACTGGTCGATGTCCCGGGCTTCATGCCGGGTACCGCCCAGGAATACGGCGGCATCATCAAGCACGGCGCCAAGCTTCTGTACGCCTATGCAGAAGCCACCGTACCGAAAGTCACATTGATTACCCGCAAGGCCTACGGGGGTGCTTATGACGTCATGGCCTCGAAACACCTGCGTGGCGACGTCAACCTTGCCTGGCCGACTGCAGAAATCGCTGTCATGGGCTCGAAAGGAGCTGTTGAGATTATTTTTCGCCAGGACATCGGCGATGCAGAAAAAATCGCCCGGCGCACCGAAGAATATCAGCAGACATTTGCCAATCCTTTCATCGCCGGCAGCCGGGGTTACATCGATGATGTGGTTCTGCCACGCCAAACACGCGCACGTATCTGCCGTTCCTTCTCCATGCTGCGCAAGAAAGACCTGAAAAACCCCTGGCGCAAACATGGCAATATTCCATTGTAAGCAGCACCAGTAACCCACATGCAGACACCAGTGGTCACAACCGAACACAAGAGCTGAAAATTCATACCATGTTCAAGAAAATTCTGATTGCCAACCGGGGTGAAATAGCCTGCAGGGTCATCCGCACGGCGAAAAAAATGGGTATCGCCACCGTCGCCGTCTATTCCGATGCGGACCGCTCTGCGCTGCATGTCCGTATGGCAGACGAGGCCGTCCATATCGGCCCGGCGCCATCCGCCGAAAGCTACCTGGTGATGGACAGAATTGTTGACGCGTGCAAAACCACCGGTGCGGATGCCGTGCACCCCGGCTACGGGTTCCTGTCGGAAAATGCCGAATTTGCCCGGGCCCTGGAAAAGGCCGGTATCGTTTTTATCGGCCCCAGGGAACATGCCATCACCCAGATGGGTGACAAAATCACCTCCAAGAAGCTGGCAGAGGAAGCCAGCGTCAACACCATTCCCGGTTATACCGATGTAATAGAAGGCCCTGACCACGCCGTGGAGATAGCGGCGGACATTGGCTACCCGGTGATGCTCAAAGCAAGTGCCGGCGGCGGCGGCAAGGGCATGCGCGTGGTCTACAACGACGAAGAATGCCGCGACGGTTTCGAGCGGGCCACCAACGAGGCCCGATCGAGCTTCGGTGACACCCGCATTTTCGCTGAAAAATTCATCGAGCAACCACGCCATATCGAAATTCAGGTCATGGCCGACGAACACGGCAATGTCATCTACCTCGGTGAGCGCGAGTGTTCGATTCAACGCCGTCATCAGAAAGTCATCGAGGAGGCCCCCTCCCCGTTCCTGGACGAAAAGACCAGGAAGGCGATGGGCAAGCAGGCCGTGATGCTGGCCAGGGCTGTCGACTACCGGTCAGCGGGCACGGTCGAGTTTATTGTCGATGCCCGGCGGAATTTCTATTTCCTCGAAATGAACACCCGCTTGCAGGTAGAACACCCGGTGACCGAAATGATCACCGGCCAGGACCTCGTCGAGATGATGATCCGCATCGCCAATGGCGAGAAGCTGCCGCTGTCGCAGCAGGATGTCAGCCTGAACGGCTGGGCCATCGAATCCCGCGTATATGCAGAAGACCCGTTTCGCAATTTCATGCCGTCAACCGGCCGGCTGGTTCGCTGTATTCCCCCTGCGGCGAGCGGCGGGGACGACAAACACTGCGGCGAATTCGTCCGCATCGATACGGGTATCGAAGAGGGCAGCGAGGTCTCGATGTTCTACGACCCGATGATTGCGAAGCTCGTCACCTGGGACACGGACCGGGATCAGGCGATCGAACGAATTGGTGAGGCACTGGACGCCTATTACATTCGCTGCGTCTCCCACAACATCAGTTTTCTCAATGCCGTGATTGCGCATCAGCGCTTCAAGGCCGGCAATCTGAGCACCAATTTCATTGCCGAGGAATACCCCGACGCCTTTCACCCTTCTGATGTACCCCATGACGAGCCGGCGCTGGCGATTGTCATGGCGGCCGCCATACATCGCAAGGTCATGGACCGGGCGGCCGAACTCAGCGGCCAGCTGCCCAGCCATGAAAAGAAAGTCGGCCCGGACTGGGTTGTCATCATTCACCCCGATCAACACCCGGTCACCGTGATTCCCGTCGAGGGCGGCCACGAGATCTGCTACCAGGACGCCACCTACCGGGTCATCAGCAACTGGCAGCTCGGGCAGCCGCTGGTGCGCGCCGAAATCAACGGCAAACCGGTCTGCTTTCAGATTGACTACACTTCCCCGCGATATACCCTCTCCCACCGGGGGTCAGAGGTGAATACCCTGGTAGTCTCTCCGCATGCGGCCGGACTGACCCGGCATATGATCGAAAAAGTGCCGCCGGACCTGTCCCGGTTTCTTCTGTCACCCATGCCCGGGCTGCTGATTCGCCTGACCGTCGCCGTGGGCGATGAAATAAAAGCCGGTGAGGAACTCGCGGTGGTCGAAGCGATGAAAATGGAGAACAGTTTGAGGGCGACCGAGGATGTCATCATCGCGAAAGTCCTGGCAACCGAGGGCGAGAGTCTCATTGTCGACCAGCCGATTCTGGAATTTGAATGATCGCAGACAAGGTACTCAGCGGAGACCGTCGGGCTTTGGCGCAGGCTATCACCCTGGTTGAGTCAACCCGGGCCGAAGACCAGCAGGCTGCCGATGATTTGCTGGATTTGCTCGGGCCTCATTCGGGTCGATCCATCCGGATAGGAATATCCGGGGTACCCGGTGTGGGCAAATCCACATTGATCGAAGCGCTGGGCAACCACATCATCGATCAGGGACATCGTGTCGCGGTACTGGCTGTGGACCCTTCCTCGGCGGTCAGCGGCGGCTCTATCCTGGGTGACAAGACCCGCATGGAGCAACTGTCCCGGCGACCGGAAGCCTTTATCCGGCCTTCGCCCACGGGCGGCACGCTGGGCGGGGTAACCCGGCGGACCCGTGACGCGCTGCTGGTTGTGGAAGCGGCGGGGTTCGACGTTGTGCTGGTTGAGACCGTGGGCGTCGGCCAATCCTAAATCTCCGTGGCACAGATGACCGACATGTTCGTGCTGCTCCTGTTGCCCGGCGCCGGAGACGAATTGCAGGGCATCAAAAGGGGCATCGTCGAACTGGCAGATCTGATCCTTATCAACAAGGCGGACGGAGCCAATATTGGCCCGGCCAACCAGGCTGCCTCCGACTACCGTGCTGCACTGCGATTCCTGCATGCCCGCTCCGCAAACTGGGAAGTCCCGGTCATGACCTGTTCGGCGACTGAAAATACCGGAATCCACGAAGTCTGGGATACAATTGAACGGTACCGGAGGACTCTGACCGACAGCGGTGAAATCGCTGCCGCCAGAGCATCGCAGGCACATAACTGGCTGTGGACAGAAACTGCAGATACTTTAATGGATACGCTGAAAAACGACCCGTCACTTGGGCAACAAATTGCTGAACTCGAACAGGCAGTTGCACAGGGACATACCTCTCCGCGTGTCGCGGCACGAAAGTTGGTGGAGAAATTGATTCAATGATAGGCAAACTCAATCACATCGCAATAGTCGTTCCCGATCTGGATGCTGCCAGCACCGTATACCGTGATTTGCTGGGCGCTGTCGTTTCCAAACCCGTAGAAATGCCCGAGCACGGTGTAACCACGGTTTTCGTCGAACTACCCAACTCAAAAATCGAACTGCTGTTGCCCTTGGGTGAGGATTCTCCCATAACGAAGTTCCTCGGCCGGAACCCCACCGGCGGCGTTCACCATATATGCTACGAAGTCGTGGACATCATGCTGGCGCGCGACCGGCTCACCGCCAAAGGCGCCCGGGTCCTGGGCAACGGAATACCAACCCTGGGCGCCCACAACAAACCCGTACTGTTCCTGCACCCCAAAGATTTCTGCGGCACCTTGATTGAGCTCGAACAAGCATAACGCCGGTAACGCCGGGGTCGGACCTCGATAAGCGACTGATAATTCAAGAAAATCGTCCTTATCAGAGCACCAAATCGGCCTTAAAACGACCATTTTAGGGGCAAAATGGGCTTCCACGCAGCCCTGCCCCATAGATTGCGGGCGCACTTGCCTTAGAGCGCCATTTTCGACCCCAAAAACATGACTATAAGCGCTATTTCGTCGAAAAATACCCTTACTTTTTACTATTAATCATCGGGTTAA
Organism: Gammaproteobacteria bacterium; assembly: GCA_024276095.1. Taxonomy (GTDB): domain Bacteria; phylum Pseudomonadota; class Gammaproteobacteria; order Steroidobacterales; genus JAJRUG01. The sequence goes on along the minus strand of JAJRXW010000064.1, from coordinate 3,813 downwards.
CGAGGTCCGACCCCGGCAACAGCAGACTGCTGTATCGACGGTAGGTTGATCGCGGCAAAGTAGGCAGCTTCGTGGCCGGACACCTTCAGGGTCTTTTTAATAATGCTCTCGAGGTTTGGTCGCTTGCCGTCCGGTGTTTCGGCTTTGCCGATTCCGCCACCAAACTCAAAAAATGTGGCGACGTTCATATCGACTGCCGTGCGCAGACACCCGACCCAGTCGACCGGATTGAAAAGCTGAAAAAACAAACGAGTGCGAATGGCATCCGCATCGTGTTCATGAACAGCAGCCGTATAGTTGGAAAGCACTTCGACGGAAGGCTTACCGAACGGCGTCGCGTCGAGCACCTCACGAAAAAGCTGTGCGGCCTTGACCATGAAATAGGTATGGAATGCACCCTCGGTAGCCAGTGGAATCGCGCGTTTGCGCGGATGAGACTCCTTGATCGCTTCCGCCAGCGATTCCAGGTCAGACTCCCTGCCGCCGACAACGGTCTGCTCGGGAAGATTGCAGCTGGCCACCTGGCAGTAGTGATTGTCAGCCAGCTTTCTGGCGGTTTCCACATCCAGAGTCAGCGCCAGCATGCCGCCCTCGCCATGCTCGCCCATCAGTTCGCCACGCTTTTTCACCAACCGCAGTCCATCGTCAAATTTCAGACTGCCTGCAGCGACCAGGGCTGTATATTCACCCAGACTGTGTCCCGCCGCCAGATCGGGAATAACGGCATTTTCAGTCAGATCCTCGAAGACCCGCAGACAGGCAACCTGGTGTGTCATCAGCGCAGGTTGCGTGTAACGTGTCAGACCAATCTCGTCATTGGGATCCTCGAAAGACAAGCGGCGCATATCGTACCCGAGCACCTCGCTGGCCTGATCGTAAACCCGCGCTGCCGCCTGGTATTCCGCGCAGATATCGCTCCCCATGCCCCGGTACTGCGAACCCTGCCCGGGGAACACAAACATGACCGGTTTTCCATTTGTCGACATAAAGCCGCCTCCCTGTTTCCCGATGACGAGAATACGGGGAGGCGGCTAAAGGAACAAGCTCAGGTCACGCCGCATCACGCGTTTCAAGCCAGTTTTCCAGCGCGTCCGCATCGCCGATGAACTGCCCGTTGACAAAAATCTGCGGCACGGTTGTCGCACCGGACAATGCGCGCAGTGCCGTCCCGCTGATCGACTCCTGCAGAACCAGCTCTTCGAACCGGATATTGCCGCTGCGCAGTCGTGATTTCGCCCGGGCACAGTGAGGGCATCCCTTTTTGGACAAAATAACCACATTCACCGGCGCCGATCCATCACGACTCAGGTACTGCATCATGGTATCCGCATCCGACACATGAAACGGATCGCCGTCTTCCTGTGGCTCGATAAACATTTTCTGAATCACGCCGTCTTCGACCAGCATCGAGTAGCGCCACGAGCGCATGCCAAAACCCAGGTCATCGCGATTGACCAGCAACCCCATTCCCCGGGTAAAATTCCCGCTGCCATCGGGAATGAACGTGATGGCATCCGCGTCCTGCTGCTTTTGCCACTCGTTCATCACAAATGCATCGTTCACGGAAATACAGACAATCTCGTCGACTCCCAGGTCGCGGAATTCTTCCGCAAGCTCGTTAAACCTCGGAACATGGGACGACGAACAGGTCGGTGTAAAAGCACCGGGTAATGAAAACACGATGACCGTACGCCCGGAAAACAGCCCGCTGCTGTCTATGTCTACCCATTCACCGTTTTGCCGGGTTTTGAAAATAACTTCAGGTACCCGCTGACCTTCCAGGTTCTTAAACATGGTCTCGCTCCTTTTGATTCGCTGACTGGCAACCATGTTATCCATCCGTTATTAATCTGTAAAATAGTATATTTATATTGTATTATTCGTTTTTTACGAATAACAGCCTGGCCCTCGAATCTGCCGCGAACTCGCTCTATGACCACACTTCCAACGGTTCGGCAACTTCGTTACTTCGTAGCGCTGGATCGCTACCGACACTTCGGCAAGGCTGCACAGGCCTGCTTCGTTTCCCAGTCGGCATTCAGCGTAGCCATTCGCGACCTGGAAACGCTGTTGGGCATCCCGCTAGCCGATCGCAGCAATCGTCAGGTCACGATCACAAGCACCGGCAAACTGATCGCAGCACAGGCGCGGGTCTGCCTGGACAACATCGAAGGCCTGGTGGAACTTGCCCGACAAAGTCATGGTGAATTAACCGGGCCGCTCAGACTTGGCGTGATACCCACCATTGCTCCTTTCCTTCTGCCCCGCTTGCTGCCTGCGATCAGCGAATCCTTTCCGGCACTGCAGATCTACATCCGAGAAGAAAAAACTGAACAGGTCTACGAAGAACTGATGCAGGGAAACCTGGACCTCATTCTGATTGCGCTTCCTTATCCATTGCGCAACACAGAAGTTTGCTCTTTGTTCCGGGATCGGTTTCTACTCGCGTGCCGCAACGATACACACCTAATCGATCCACAAAACTACACGCTCGACCAACTGCCGCCAGAAAGTGTGCTGCTGCTCGAAGACGGTCATTGCCTGCGCGACCATGCGCTGGCTGCCTGCCGGCTTCGAAAGCCGGACACGATTAATCCTTTCTCCGCATCCAGCCTGCATACGTTGCTGGAGATGGTTAACAACGATCTCGGCATCACGTTCGTCCCCGAGATGGCCGCGAACTCCACCCTGCTCCAGCACACACACATCAAGACTTGGCCAATAGACGAGCAAAGCTACCGTGAAATCGGCCTGGCCTGGCGGCACAGCAGCACACGGGGAAAAGAATTCATGAAACTCGGCAAGCTGATCAAAGGGGGCGGACCTCGATAACTTACTGATAAATAAAATCAAACATGCATATTCGTCAACAAAATAACGCTTAAAACCACATTATTGACCCCAAAAACGGAGCGCTAAGCAGGCGCAGGTGTATTCGTGTACTACGGTTGCCTTGAGGCTCCATTTCGGCCCAAAAAACGTGGCTTTAAGGCTAATCTGACGGCAGAAAAACGAAGTATTCTTATTATAGTCAGTCAGTTACCGAGGTCCGACCCCGGCATCCAGCAGCTTTATTTCGTCGCCGATAATCTGTATGCCTTTGCGTACTGATTCGCGATCTCCCGCATAGCTGACCCGAATGCACTGATCGCGGTGAGCCCAGTCGTCGGTAAAGCCGGGGAAAAAATGGTCGCCGGATACCACATAGACACCACGTTTTTTCAGGCGGCGGTAGAGTTCGGCGCTGGTGACGGGCAATTCCGGAAACCATAACCAGAGAAAGAAGGCGCCCTCGGGCTTGTGCACGTGATAATTGCAGCCTGCCAACGCCGAATGCACCCAGTCCAGCGCCTCTCCGACCCGTTGCTGGTAATACGGGCGAATTACCTCATCGCTCAGCTTGATGATCTCCCCGGTACGCACCAACTGCCTGAGCAACACGGCACCGACACTGGTCACCGCCAGACTGGTCACGGCGTTCATCCCGGTCAAAGCATCGATAATTTCCTCACGGGCAATGACAATACCCGAGCGCAATGCCGGCAGCCCGATCTTCGAAAGACTCATGCACAAAATGATGTGCTCATCCCAGATCGGCGTAGCATTGCCGAAAATCACATGAGGAAAAGGAACGCCATAGGCGTTATCCAGAATCAGCGGCACATTGTTCTGCTTCGCAATCGCCGAAAGTTTGCTGACTTCTTCATCCGTCAGCACGTTGCCGGTCGGGTTGGTCGGCCTTGAGGCGCAAATCGCCGCAATACTGTCATCGACAGTCAGGTCGTTAAAGTCCACCCGGTATTTGAACTGACG
>JAJRXW010000063.1 GCA_024276095.1 Gammaproteobacteria bacterium | reverse complement strand
GGCGGGGCTGGATCTCGATACGCTGGTCGAAGCTGCCCGGCAGCGCGATTTTCGGCCGGTGCCGCTGGGCGTGACTACATCCCTGTCGCTGAAAAATACGCTGAACCGGGCGACAACGGCCAATGTACTGGGCATTCTGGAAGGCAGTGACCCGGTGCTGAAGAACGAGGTGGTCATCTACTCCGCACACTATGACCATCTGGGCATTGGCGAACCGGATGACAGTGGTGACCGGATCTACAACGGCGCCCGGGACAACGGAACGGGCATCGCCACAGTGCTTGCGATAGCACGCTCGTTCGCGGCACTGGATGACGCGCCGCGCCGTTCGGTGATGATGCTGTTCGCTGCGGCCGAGGAGCAGGGGCTGCTGGGTTCCGAATATTTCGCTGCCCACCCGACTATCCCGCCGGGCAGGATTGCGGCGAATATCAACTTCGATTCAGCGAATATCTGGGGTAAAACCCGGGACGTTACCCTGATCGGCATGGGGAAATCGTCCCTGGACAAGGTCGCGCTGGCCGTCACTAAATGGCAGGGACGGGTGCTCACGCCGGATCAGTTCCCGCATCGGGGTTCTTTCTATCGTTCCGATCAGTTCAATCTGGCCAGGATCGGCGTACCCGCACTGTATTTCAAATCAGGTACCGATTTTGTCGGCCGGCCGGAGGGCTGGGGCAGGGAGCAGATAGAGCAATATGAGTCCGTGCATTACCATCAGCCCAGTGACGAACTCGATGACAGCTGGAAGTTTGAGGGGATGGTGGACGATGCGCGGCTTGGGTTCTGGGCCGGACTGATCGTGGCGAATGCGCAGGAGCTGCCGGCCTGGAATCCGGGCGACGAGTTTGAAGCTGCGCGCAAGCAGGCCATTGCGGCTATTTCCGAATAGCCGCATATGGACAATCGCCATGACCTTCAGGTTATTCTCGAATCGCGCGTTCCTATCATCCTGGTAGAAAGCCGCGACGAAACCCGGTTCATCGATCTGCTGAAAGATATTGTCACGTCGACATCACGCAGCGGCCATCAGCCTTTGTTTCAATGGTCGGTAACGAATGGCCTGCAGCGCATCGATATCGACATGGCGCCGCAGCCGCTCAATGCCGAACCGGAAAAAGTGCTGCGCCATATTCGTTCGGTAGAACAGCCGGGAATATACGTGCTGCTTGATTTTCATCCCTATCTCGATAATCCGGTTCATACGCGCCTGCTGAAAGATATTGCGATTGGCATGCCTGACGGCTCACGCACCGTAATTCTGGTCAGCCACAAACTGAATTTGCCCTCGGAACTGGAGCAGCTGTCCGCGCGCTTCGAGATGTCGCTGCCGGACGATAACGAGCGGGCCATGATTGTCACCAGGGTGGTAGAAGAATGGAATAAAGCGCACTCCGGGTCGGTTGCCATCGATCAGAAGGCATTTTCCCTGCTGGTGGCGAACCTGTCGGGGTTGACCCGGGCCGATACGGAGCGGCTGGCCCGGAATCTCGTACGGGACGGGATGATCGCGGAGACCGATTTGCCAGCCGCCATGCATGCAAAATACGAGTTGCTGAATCGTCAGGGCGTCCTGTCTTTCGAATATGAGACGGCGAAGTTTTCCGAACTCGGAGGATTGAACCGTCTCAAGACATGGCTGGAACAGCGCAGGCTGGCGATGATGGGCGATGCCGGGGTCAGTCATCTGGATCCGCCAAAAGGTTTGATGCTGATTGGTGTGCAGGGCTGCGGCAAAAGTCTTGCAGCGAAAGCGGCAGCGGGGATATTTAACGTGCCTTTGCTCAGGCTCGATTTCGGAGCGCTGTACAACAAGTATCACGGTGAAACGGAGCGCAACCTCAGGGAGTCACTGCAGCAGGCAGAGGTCATGAGTCCGTGCGTGCTGTGGATAGACGAAATTGAAAAGGGAATTTCTTCCGGTTCGACCGATAGCGACGTGTCGAGGCGTGTATTGGGGACATTTCTGACCTGGATGGCAGAAAAGGATCAGTCGGTATTCGTTGTGGCAACCGCAAACGATATTGCCCGGCTGCCACCGGAACTGATCCGGAAAGGGCGTTTTGACGAGATCTTTTTTGTCGATCTGCCTTCACCGAAAGTGCGGGCGACCATTTTGCAGATCCATCTGAGAAGCCGTGGTCTCGATCCCGCCGGGTTTGATCTGGCGCGGCTGGTGGTCGCCAGTGAAGGGTTTTCAGGGGCCGAGATAGAGCAGGGTGTCGTGGCGGCCCTGTATGCTGCGCACGCAACGGAGGCGCCGCCTGCCACCGGCCATGTACTCGCCGAGTTTGAACGTACCCGGCCGCTGTCGGTGGTGATGGCGGAAAAAATCCACGCTTTGCGTGCCTGGGCGGCGGATCGTACCGTGGCAGCAGACTAGAATGTGCGCTGTGCCGATCCGGGCGGGGCCGGAACGGTGCAAAGATGTCTGGTCAAGGAGAGTATCGGGCCCGGTTATCGCCGGTTCGTTGCCTGGCTGCCCTGAGCGTATTTCTGCATGTGCAGGTTGCGGGCCTGGTCTATCCAGTCGTAACGGCGCAGGCGGGCTTTGAGATCCGGAATCAATACGCTGGCCTGTTTCATTTCCTCCGGGCTGATTTCCGCCAGTTCCTGGAAGCGGCGGATACCCAGTTGATTGAGCTTGCGTTCCAGCACGGTTCCGATGCCCCGAATTTCGGAGAGTTGATCGGTGCTGCTGTGCGCCGGCGTGCTTTGTGCCGCTTCGAGCAGCGCTTTTTGCGTTTTCTCCCGCTGTGATTTGAGTTCTTCACCCAAAACCCTGCAGTGTCGTTGCCACCGCTGAACTTCATGTTCCAGTGACTCGATTTGTTCCGCCTGCCCTGGCGTATCTTCTTCCGATGTCAGGTGAGCGGCATCCAGCATGGCGCCGGAATCGCTGATGCTGTGTTCCAGTTCCATCTCCTGCAGGCGGGAAGTCAGGGTTTCGATTTCGGCCCTTGCCTGGGCGAGTTCTTCGCGTGCATGGTTTTTTTCAACGATTTCGCGTTCCATGCCTTCCATGGCGCTGGCGGTTTTTTGTTCATAGCCGTCTATCTTGTCTTTGAGCACGCGTATTTCACCGAGGGAATTCGCCATGTTCATCTCGGATTTCGAAATGGTCTGGGTATGGTTCGCGACGTCGCCCTGTGCGACTTTCAGTGCCGCCTGCAGCTCACGGATTTGGGTATCCCTGGGATCTTCCGCATCCGATACGGGTTTGCTGCGTCTGAGATAGGCGCGCATGGCAAATCCGCCGCCGATAAAGGATGCAGCGCAGGCAAGAAACGCCAATATCGAGAATATAATTGACATAATCCGGAACTATTGTGCCCAACCAGATAGGCATACCCTAGGTCACCCGGCTTCGGCTTTCTGTGGGCGGGTTCTCACATTGGTAATTTGCTCGGCCTTGCGGCGCCTGGCCTGACGGTCAGGGGACCGGAATATCTCCTTTCCGTCCATGCCCATGGCCATGTCGCTGTTGACGATGGCGTTTCGAATAGACAGCCCGTCAGGTATATGCGTACCGGGCATCACGACGCACGAATGCATGAACACACCTTTGCCGATGGTGACGTTGTCGCCAATGGCCAGCGGTCCGTGCAAGGTTGCATCCGGGGCAATTTTGCAGTGATCGCCGATCAGCGCGATACCGCTCGCGAGGTGCCGGTGCTGCGATACGGCTGCCGGATGTACGGCGAGGTCCCCGAACCTTCGTTCGATACCATCGAGATGGGCCAGGTAAAACGCCGTGGCTGAATCCAGTGCCGAGTATCCGGCGCGGCCCAGTTCAATCGATCGCCAGCCGGAATCTTTCGGTTCCCGAACAGGCATGGGCCAGGCGAGTGTATCCAGCTGCAGATCACGCTGACGACAGAGGCACAGGCCGACCGACCTTCCGCCTGTTGTTGCGATTACCTGGGTGGCAAGCACATTTGCAGCCGCATTCAGAAAGGTCCGGGTCAGACGGCCACGCAATACGTCACCGCGAAGCGCCAGCAGTTTGTCCGGGAGATCTGCTGCAAATCTTCGGGCAACATCGCCCGGCGTGTCGCCCGCCCGGGAGGAAGTGCAGGTCAGGCGCAGACCCCAGGCTGTGCCATTGCCCAGCGCATTTTCGGTTTGTCGATCGTCAGCCGTGAGAACCAGCAGAACTGACCGGACATTGGCATCTGCAAGATCTTCAAGTGTATGAACGATTAGCGGTTTCCCCAGAACCGGCAGCATGGGTATCGGAACGCGGCTGGTCAGCGGCAATAGTTCGTGACCATTTCTGTCGGCAAAAACGATGGCGTACATAGAGGACTCTTACCTGATTGATATTTTTTAGAATCAGGTATCTGTAGCAAATGTCGTGCCAGCTGCTTTTGCCGGGTATTGAATCAGGATGACCAGATGCGGGGCCGGGTTGGCCGGCAGGGTTCGGGGGTTATCAGGATGCGGTGCAAAATGCGAAAACACACCTTTTTTTTGCATTTTGCAAGTGCAGTTAATGAGCCGGTTTCGGTGATTTTCGTGTGCAATACCATTTGGTTTTGGTGCGCTATGTTGTTGGAAATGGGAGATTAATCCCAAAAGCCAAAGTGAAGAAGAAATAGATTGCGGCGGCGAAAATACCGACTATGATCAACTCTTCATTCTTGGTGGGGAATATTCCGGTTCGGGTTGCCGGGATATGTCATGCGGTACATTCGTGGTTGGTTCCTGATCGCCGGATAACATGATCGGAATGAGTTTTTCTGCTCTGAAAAATATTGGAGAATTCGGTCTGAGTAGTCTCTGGACGACTCAGTTGCTGCATGCGGTCACGCGGATTCAGATTGAGTGTGATTTTCGGGAAAATCCGGGCAAGGCCTTTGACCGTCTCCTTGAAATACTGATTGATACGACCGGCAGTGAATTCGGTTTCCTCGGTGAAATCGTGGTGGGCGGGGCAGGTGGCAAGCGAATCAGGATACAGGCCGCCAGTAATGCCTGGTTGCAGCAGCAACCCGATGGTTCGAAGGTGGACGCAGTAGTGGATTTTTCTGATCGTCTGATGCGCTATCCGCTGATCCGGCAACTCATTTATGCCCGCGAGCCAGCAATATCGGCAGGTGTTGAGCCCGAGCTGTTTCTGCAGGGAAAGGCTGTTGCATCCGGCAGGATCAAGAAGCTGCTTTTCCTGCCGCTGTGCTCGGGGAATGAACTGGTCGGCGTGATCGGCCTGGCACACAGTGCAAGCCGGTTTAACGAGTATCTGATAGAAGCTCTCGAACCGGTGCTGAGAACTGCCGGTGGTGCCGTGGCGGCATACCAGGAGGGTTGCAGGCACAGTCAGTCGGAACAGGCCGGGGCCGGGACAGGGACTGGGACAAGGGAACCCGCTTCGGCTGTCACCGAACATTTTCCGCAGCCGGAAACGCTTGCAACAGTGACTCATGAGCTGCGGGCACCACTGAATGCGATCCAGGGAGTGCTGGGTCTGCTGGAGAGTGCCCGTCTGACACCCCGGGAATACGAACTGGTGAAAGTTGCCAGGGATTCCACCAGGGCGTTGCTGACGATTGTGCGCGATGTGCAGGATTATTCAAAAATCCAGGCCGGGACTTTGCAGCTTTCTCTCGCACCGACCATACCGTCCTGGATCATCGATTCCATCGTGCCGCTGCTTGAAGGACGGGCGCAGAGGGCCGGGATTCAGCTCAGCAGCTTCGTCGCATCGAATACACCCGGGTGGGTCATTTCGGACGCCGGGCGAATTCGCCAGGTTCTGATGAATCTGGTTGATAATGCCATCAAGCATTCCCGTGCCGGACATATCAGTCTGGCAGTAGAGGCCAAGGGTGCCGGCTGCCTTCGGTTCACGGTGACTGATGACGGTGTCGGCATCAGCGAAGCGGAGCAGGCTACCCTGTTCGATGCCTACCGGCAGGCCGCAACGGCAGCGTCTGCCGGTACGGGCCTCGGCCTTTGTATTTCCCGCCATCTGACCGGGTTGCTGGGGGGAGAGATGGGGTTGACCAGCAGCGAGAATGCCGGCAGCAGTTTCTGGTTTACGGTTAAAGCACAGCTGACCGGCGATTCGTCGAACCAGCCGGGACTTACCCGGGAATTTGCCGGCGTCGAAGTGCTGATGATTGCCGGAAAATCGCCGAAACGGGACGTGCTGGCCAGGCAACTCAGGGAATGGGGCGTGATTGTTCACGAGGCCGGATTGCCGCATTCGCCGGCGGTTGAGCTGTTTCTGCAGCAGGAATGCGGGGACAAGGTGGTTCTGGTGGGCAGTCAGTTTGCCGATGATCCGGATGCTGCAGCCGTGCTGGACGCATTTCGCAAGACCGGCATCAAGCTGGTCTGGCTCTGGTCATCGGATAAGGAGGCATTTCAGCAGTGGTCCGAATACGAGGTGGACCGGTATCTGGGTATGCCGATCATTCAATCGCAACTCAAACACCGGATCGCATGGGGAATCGGCCGGCACATTGCCGAGCATCAGGACCACTACACGCCCGAGTCGGTTCGCGCGTTATTGCCGCCGCAGGGCGTTCGCCTGTTGCTCGTCGATGACAGCAGCGCCAGGCGGATGGTCGGCGAGAGTGCGCTGCAGCGCTGTGGCTTTAAAACGGATTCAGTGGCTAACGGTCAGGAGGCTGTCGACGCAGTGTCCACGCTGCCCTACGACATTGTATTGATGGATCTGAATATGCCCGTCATGGGCGGCATCGAGGCGACGCGGAAAATTCGCGCCCTGGAAGGGACACGGTCGGCCGTTGCTGTGATTGGAATGAGTGAAAACGCTTCTGTCGATGAGGAGCAGGCCTGGTACAAGGCCGGTGTCAGTGACCTGATTACCCGGACGATTTCCGGTGGATCGGTGCTGGAAGTATTGCTCAAATGG
>JAJRXW010000062.1 GCA_024276095.1 Gammaproteobacteria bacterium | reverse complement strand
GGACTGGCCTGCTGTGTCGCGCAGAAATTCCCGGCGCTGCGATTCGAGATCCTCGACCGCGGCCACATCGGCCGCTTTCTCTGCGGCAATTTTCAGGACCGCATCCGAATCGCGCGCGTTCAAAGCGGCCTGTTCGCGATGCAGCGTCTCGAGCACTTTACGAACGGCACTGAGTTCCCGGTCCAGATAATCGATCAGGCGGGCACGCGGATCTGTCGAACGATCCATCGAACTACGCCCGACTCAGGTCTTTTTCAACCTGTATCAGCTTGTCGGCCAGTGACCCCACGTCGATTTTGTACTGCCCGGACTGAATCTGCTGGCGCAGGTCTTCCACCCTGGCACGGTTGATCTCAGGCACATCCGACAGCCTGACTTCGATCTGCTTCAGGCGGGTCGCCGTATCCGTGAGGCTTACCGCATCAGCGCCGGATTTTTCGGGTTTGACTGAAAGCTCACCCGCCGACTGGCCTTTCTGATCGACAGGCCGGCTACCGGATTTGCTTATGTCAACACTGCGTGTAACGTAAGTATTTATTTTATCTACCATTTATTTATACCTCCGGGTGATACACATAGGTATCCCGAAATGCTATATCGGCACTTTCAGGGCCGAACTTTAGGGGCTGATACAAAAAAGTCGCTATTTCAATAACACCTCAACAGACTGTGGCGACCTGACGATCGCCTGTATCTGCCGCTTCGAACTGGCGCTCTCCACGTTGATTACCTGGCCAAACACGCCATCGGACTTCGCAATTCCTGCCGTTCGCACCGTTATGGTACCCGGCCTTGCTTCAACGGTAACCCGCTGGCCTCTCTGAATCATGGGTGGGCTGTCCAGCGTTGCCGGGGTCAGTACGGCGCCGCTCACCACAGCCCGCCGCAGACGCTGGCCGACCGCATACTCGGTATTCAGCAGGTAACCTCTTGGCAGCGAGCCGATATCCCGCTCGGCAAGGGTAATCACTCCCGGCGTCAGGACCGCTCCTCTTGCCAATGCCCGGTTGACAACCACCACGCGCCTGAACCGGGCCAGCTTGACCGGCACATAGACTTTCCATGGCTTGACGCCGTTGCAGCGCACTTCCACTGTCACACGAGCCGATTTCCGGGCGCCAAACGGAATCTTGCCCGCCAATGGTACCGAACAGGCAGACAGCCGGAGTCTCGGATCAAGCTTGTCCGCCACTGCCCTGGTGCGACCGCCGTCCTCAGCGCCGCCTGAGCGGGCCGTTGCAGCGGCAACCGCCAAAATATCGGCATGTGCCTGCCAGTCGTCCGCCAGAACCTTGGCGGATAATGACAACAAAAGGCCGGTTACGGCCAGAAATCTGAGATATCTGTTCATCGGCAAAGATGGATGCAAAAACCATGCCGCCTTTTTCGCCAAAGATGACTCTATTAATATACCGGCACTCCGCGGCATCGGGATATTTGTCGGCCAGACTTCGCCGGTTCGAAGACCGGCAAAAATTTTCCCCGCCTGCGCAGCTTTGCCGCTCTAGCGGTAAAGCCTTGCCGCCCCGGCGCCGATAGCCCGCGCATCCTGCCATTCCGCCTGGTTGGCACAGCTTTTGCATTAGCCATTGCGAAGGCGCTTTTCACGCATTTTGAAAGAGCCGCCGAACAATACGGAGCAAGGCATGTCCCTGGACATCAACAAATATCTGGCCACCAATGCACGTGCATTGTCGATCGCAAACCAGCGTATGGAACTGCTTGCATCGAATGTCGCGAACACAGACACCCCCGGCTACAAGGCACGGGATGTCGATTTCAAGGCGGCCATGCAGTCTGCCGGCAGCCAGGAACTGCCGCAGGTAGCGACCCGTCGCGGGCATATCGTCGCGACGGCGGGACCCACCCAGGCCACGCCAATGTACCGGGTGCCCACGCAGTCCTCACTGGACGGCAATACCGTTGATGCACAGCAGGAAAGCGCTGCAATCGCTGAAACATCCATCCGTTACCAGGCCACACTGACGTTTCTGAATTCGCAGATCAAAGGCATCAGGCTGGCCATTACCGGGAGACGCTGATAATGAGTCTGTTCAACATATTTGATATCGCCGGCTCGTCGATGAGCGCCCAGTCGGCGCGACTGAATACCACCGCGAGCAACCTCGCCAATGCCAATACTGCTGCCGGGTCGGCGGAAGAAGCCTATCGTTCCCGCCAGCCGGTGTTTCAAACCGTATTGAACGGCTCCGGCGACGAGGCAACAGCCGGAGTCCAGGTAACCGGCATTGTCCAGACAGGAGCTCCGCCGGCAAGAGTGTTCGAGCCCGGTCATCCGGCTGCGGACGAAGACGGCTATGTGTACATGTCCAATGTCAACATTGTCGACGAGATGGTCAACATGATTTCCGCCTCACGTTCCTACAAGAACAGCGTTGAGGTACTCAACACTTCCAAGGAGCTGCTGTTGCGCACCTTGTCGCTCGGCCAATAACAGGAGATTGAACCCATGATTTCAATGCCAAACGCTGATCTTGGTATCGACTCGCTGACTGCAAAAGCGACCGATCCCAAGGATTCAAACCAGCTGGGCCAGGAACAGTTCCTGAAGCTGATGATCACGCAGTTCAGCAACCAGGATCCTTTTTCTCCGATGGAAAACGGCGACTTCCTTGGTCAACTGGCCCAGTTCAGCACCGTATCCGGTATTGACGAGATGGGCAGTTCGCTGTCATCCCTGTCTGATGCGATGTATGCAAACCAAGCGCTGCAGGCATCGGGCATGGTGGGCCGCACGGTACTCGCCGAGGGCAACCAGGCTCAACTGGCAGCCGGCGCACCCTTGCAGGGAGCTGTCGAGCTTCCGTTCAACTCCAGCACGGCATTCGTCAGGATTACCGATGCCTTCGGGCAACCCGTGCGGGAGATCAATCTCGGTGCTCAGCAGGCAGGCACCGTCCAGTTTGAATGGAATGGTGCGATGGCGAACGGTCAGACTGCGCCTCCCGGACGCTACCAGTTTACTGCGGCGATTCGGGACGGCGAGCAGGAAACGTCGCTCAACACACTGATCAGGACCCAGGTCCAGAGCATCACGCTGTCACCCGACGGCGCGGGAACGCGAATCACTACCGAAAGCGGTGAAGAAATCAGCCTGACGAAAATCAAGGCCATCATGTAATCGAAACAAACACGTAACAGATCATCCACTGGCAGGAGTAAACACATGTCTTTTCAAGTAGCACTGAGCGGATTGAACGCCGCATCCACGGACCTCCAGGTCACCTCGAACAATATCGCCAACGCCAATACGACGGGATTCAAGCAGTCCCGCGCTGAATTTGCCGATGTCTTTTCAGGCGACGCGAATGGTATCGGTAACGGTGCACGGCTCACGACTGTCCGGCAGGAATTCACCCAGGGCAATGTCGAGATCACGGAACGGCAGCTCGACCTGTCGATCAGTGGCGAAGGATTTTTCGTGGTGAACGACAACGGCGCCCTCCTCTATTCACGCGTGGGCGCATTCGGAATGGACTCCGACGGTTTTGTCCAGAACTCCGAAGGCGAACTGCTGCAGATCTACCCCGCCAATACTGATGGAAGCTTCAATACCGGCACCTTGACCGACCTGCAGATTACGACAGATGTCAGCCCGCCGCTGCCGTCCTCAAATGTCGATATGAATATCAACCTGCCGGCGGATGCGGCGATACCACCGGTGGCGGTATTTGACCCGAACGATCCGGACACCTACAACCAGAGCACATCGACGGTCCTGTTTGACTCCCTGGGCGTAGCGCACACGGGCACCTATTTCTTCTCCAAGACCGCGGCGGGCTGGGACGTCAATATGACCATTGACGGGGCAGCCGTCGGCGCAGCGCAGAGTTTCGACTTCAATAACGCCGGCACAATCAACAATCCGGCCAATGGCGTGATCAACTTCCCGGCATTTAATCCTGGAACCGGCGCCGCCAACATGACAGTGGACCTGGACCTTTCGGCCACTACGCAATTTGGCTCGAATTTCGTGGTCAACAACATCAACCCGGACGGACGGGCCTCCGGACGGCTGCGTAGCCTGGAAATCGACGTATCAGGTGTGGTCTTCGCCCGCTTCTCGAACGGCGAGTCCGTACCACTGGGCAAAATCGCCCTCGCAAACTTCTCCAATCCCGAAGCACTGCAGAAAGTCAGTGATACATCGTGGCAGGAAACCTTTGGCTCCGGCATCCCCCAGCGCGGTGAAGCCAATGAATCCAACTTCGGCGGCATCCAGTCAGGTGCTCTCGAGTCGTCCAATGTCGATCTGACCGAACAACTGGTGAACATGATCACCGCGCAGCGCCTTTTTCAGGCCAACGCCCAGGTGATTTCAACCATGGATTCGGTTACCCAGACGATCATCAACATCCGATAGTCAGTCGAATCAGGATTCTGAGTCAGGAAAAATATCATGGACCAGATGGTTTACGTCGCGATGACCGGAGCACGGGAGGCCCTGAAGGCCCAGTCCGTCATTAGCCACAACCTGGCGAACATTTCGACCACCGGGTTTCGGGCCTTGCGCAATACACTCGAGAGCGCACCCATTAACGGGCCAGGCCTTGAAACCCGGGTCAATGTGACTGCGGGTGCCAATTCCTGGGATCCGACAGCGGGTGTTGCGATACAAACCAATCGCAATCTCGATGTGGCCATCCAGGGCAAAGGCTGGCTTGCCGTACAGGGGGCCGACGGAGAGGAATCCTATACACGGGCAGGAAACCTTCGCATCAACACCGTCGGCATGCTGGAGACAGCGACCGGCCTGCTGGTCATGGGGAACGGGGGACCGATATCCGTTCCTCCTTTCCAGGAACTCAGCATTGGCAGCGATGGCGAGATCTCGATTGTCCCGGCCGGGCAGTTACCCAACACCATGGCCGTAGTCAATCGCCTGAAGCTGGTCGGCCCCCCTGCCGGCGAACTGGTTCAGAAAGAGGACGGTACGTTCCGGTTGAAAAACGGTGACACCGCCGCCGCCGACCCGACCGTCAAGGTTGCCAGCGGACAGCTCGAATCGTCCAACGTCAATGCCGCCCAGGCCCTGGTTCAGATGATCGAATTTTCCCGGTTGTATGAAATGCAGATACGGGCAATGAATACCGCAGATGAAAACAGCCAGGCTGCCGCCAGCCTGATGAGAAACGGCTGATTGAGGAGGCAATAGAACAATGCAATCACTTTGGATAGCAAAAACAGGCCTGGATGCACAGCAGACCAGAATGGCTGTCGTGACCAATAACCTGGCAAACGTCAATACCACCGGTTTCAAGCAGGGACGCGCCGTATTCGAAGACCTGATGTACCAGAACGTGTCCCAGGCAGGGCGTTCAACTTCGCAGGACACACTGGATCCGTCCGGACTGATGATAGGAACCGGCGTACGTGTCGTATCGACGGAAAAGAATTTCTCGCAGGGCTCGGTGAAGCAAACCGGCAACTCGCTGGATGTCATGATCCAGGGCCGCGGGCTGTTCCAGGTACTGCTTCCTGACGGCAACCTCGCCTATACGCGGGACGGGTCGTTCAAGGTAGACGCCAACGGGCGGCTGGTGACATCTTCCGGATACGAAATACAGCCGGCGATCACCGTGCCCTATGCCGTGCAAAGCCTGAGCATTTCAACGGACGGCATCATCGAGGCAACCTTTTCCGACCAGCCGCAACCCAGTACCGTCGGCTCGCTGCAAACCGTTGATTTCCTGAACCCCGCCGGCCTCCAGGCCCGCGGCCAGAACCTGTATCTCGAGACTGCTGCCAGCGGTACGCCGCAGATCGGAACTCCCGGCCTCAATGGCCTGGGTGAACTGATTCAGGGCGCCCTGGAAGGATCCAACGTCAATGTCGTTGAGGAACTGGTCGCCATGATCGAGACACAGCGTGCTTATGAGATGAACTCAAAAGCCATATCGACCAGCGACCAGATGCTTCAGTACCTGAACAACAACCTTTGATTGGATGAGCAGAAACCATGATTGATTGTGTGAAAAATACAAACCGAAAAACACTGGCGGTTCTGATATTGCT
>JAJRXW010000061.1 GCA_024276095.1 Gammaproteobacteria bacterium | reverse complement strand
GTCCAGCAGATAATCGAGACACGCGGTATCTCTTGCCCGGCTGCCAAACGAAAAGGAAACGATCCCGGCACGCCGGTCACGGCCAAACGGCGTTTCAAGGTGCACGTCCAGCCGCTTCAGCCCGTCGATCAGGCGATCGCCCAGATTCCAGATATGTTCCGCTGCTGCTTCTATGCCATATTCATTGACAACTTCCAGGCTCTTGCCCAGCGCGATTGCTCCAGGGTAATTGCTGGTTCCATTCAGTTCAAAACGCTTCGCTGAGCGGATAAAGTCATACTGCCGATCAGGAGTAATCTCCGGGGTTGTGAAATAGTTTCCCCAGCCCCCTTCCGGCGGCTCGAGCCCAAGGTATCCCCAGCTTCCCGGCTCCAGTTCATTCAGTACACGCTCGGACACATAGGTGAACCCCGTGCCCATCGGAGCGTTCAGCCACTTGTGGCCGCCTGCAATGAGAAAATCGACACCCTCCAGTTCGAACGGCACGGCTCCTGCCTGCTGAATTCCGTCGACGACCAGCCAGGCACCCGTCGCAGCTGCCAGCTCGGCCAGTCCGGAAAGATCGATACGGTAACCGTTACTCCATTGTGTCGAGCTGACAACAATCGCTTTTGTCCGGGAAGAGGCCAGCCTGCTGAACGCGTCGACGTCGGCGATGCCGTCCCGATGCCTGGCAAACACCGGCCTGACGCCGGCACTCCCGGCCAGCTTGACGAAAGGTATGGCCACCTGGAGAAATTCCAGGTCACACATCAGCACTTCGTCGCCCGGCTTCCAGGGAATCGACTGCGCGGCAATATTCAGTCCGTGGGTAGTACTCTCGACCAGGGCGATGTTCGAGTCATCTGCACCAAGCAGCCTGGATACCTGGGGTATTGCATCGCTGCGCAGCTGGTCCATCCAGATGTGATGCTCTGTCGCATCACGGGCGCCCATGTGCACCAGCTCCTTCGTAAAGTCATTGACGGCCTGCCCGGCTCGGTCGGGAAGCAGGCTGACACAAGCTGCATCGAGAAATACCCGGCCGCGCAAACCGGAAAATTCGCTCCTGGCCTTGTCTAGTCTGGTCATCGTACGTGCTCATCCCGCAACCGGACAGGCTGCGATATCAGGTGGCAAAACAGGTTTTAGTGTGCAGGATCGCGGGAAATCCGTACAGCCTGATATTAGGACACCAGCACTAGGCTAAAGTGGCCTGAAGCTATGCCGGGTTGTTCAGAACTGTTCAGGCAAATTCAGGGCAGTTCTTTGACGTTGTCCTGGTTGCCGAAATGATCCGAGTACAAACTTACTTCTGACCTGAAAATGAAATCAGTAGAAAGGCTGAAAAAACTATCTTCGGGTCTCGCAATCCAGATACCACCCGTTTCAAGGCAGACTGGCTCCATGTTGCCTCGGCATAGGTGTAGTTGGAGGCCCCCAGCACCGCCACGAACACCTGAGCGGGACGGATCTCGCCGGTGTCCGCACAGACGGCAGGGACTGTCGACCCGGCGTAATCGACAAAGCATTTCTCACCGGCCTTGTGCAGCTGGCGCATGGAGCGCTTTTGCAGTCCCAGCCAGTGGCGGTAACAGTCACAGAACTGCGAGTAGCTGTAACAGCGGTTGGGGTACTGCTGGGTGTACTCCTCCCACAACAGTTGCTTGGTCATCCCCTTGCGCTTGAGCTCCTGATGGACCGCCGACCAGTCGGGTATCTGGAAACGGCGGGAGGCCCGGGTATCGGCACCGGGATAGAACAGTCGGGCCAGCTGGTCGTCAGTCAGCTCCGAGGGCAGCGGCCAACCAAGCCCCAGCGCCTCGGCCTTGGTCAGCAGTTTCTGGATGGCACCGATACTGAGCTTGATGCTGGCGCTGATCTGCCGGATCGTCAGCCCGGCGTGTCGTAATCGTAGAATTTCGCGGATTTTTCGCATTGTCGTCCTCTTGGCTGGCATGACCGCTCCCAAAAAGCGGGAGAGCCTACCAAACTAATTGACAAAACAATGCGTTGGAAAGGATTCGGTTGAACGTGAACACCCATTCCGGGAGGGTGAACACCGATTCCGGAAAATCCCGAAAAGTGTTCACCTTGAACCGGAATGAGTGTTCACGTTCGTCCAGAACAGGTGTTCACGTTGAACCAGAATGACTGTTCATCTTGGGCCGGAATACGCAGCTGCGCTGGTGTGATCGCCATGAGGTAAGCTACATCGTCGGACTGGCCAAGAACAAGCGTTTGAACCGGCTCACCGCATCCTTGCAGAATGAAGCCGCGGCGTGCTTTGCCGCCACCGGGCAGAAAGTCCGCTGGTTTACGGACCTCCATTATGGTGCCCGCAGCTGGGATAAGCCACGGCGTGTCATTGCCAAGATCGAGTACTCGGCGCACGGTGTCAATCCGCGCTATGTGGTGACCAACCTGCAAGGCACCGAACTGGCCAAAGCGTATGTCGGCACCATCCGCCTGAAGCTCTTCAAGATCGGTGCCGTGATCCTGACAAACACCCGCCGCATCCGTTTCCTTTTGGCCAGCGGCTGCCCCTGCCAGGAACTTTACTTCCTGGCCGCAAAACGACTCGCGAGCGGATAGAGCAGCAACCATCCAGACCACGGTGTGTTGAACAACGCACGCTGGATACCTGTGTCTGAAAAATGCCTTTTGCTCAAAAATTGCCGCGGCAACGTCTTTGGTCACCCAGCCATGAACAGACCAACAGCGTTCATCGACGATAATAATGTATCGACTGACTCATGCCGAAAAAACCGCCCGAAATCACTCACTCATGCAATATGCGGGCTAGTGAGTTGACGCTAACTATATGAATGTTATAGGAAAAAGTTGGTCGGGGTGAGAGGATTTGAACCTCCGACCCCTGCCTCCCGAAGGCATTGAGTCGTTTCTAAGTAGTTGTTATTAATAGGTATACTGGAGACGCTCGTGGACGTAAGTTCCTAGCTTGATCCCGGCAAATTCCCGGCACGCTCAATATGTCGGTCCCCTTGTGGGGAGAGAGTTGACATGTCGTCACGGTACGGTAAAATACCGTACTATAATACTTTTGAGTAGACACGATATAGGGTCTTGGGCTTGGAGGATGAATGTGATGGCAACGTTGGCGCGCTTCGACCTGAAACTTGATAAAGACGACAAAGAGTTGTTCTCGCAAGCTGCAACGCTGATGGGGACGAGCATGGCGGGATTTGTGCGTGCTGCAGCAAAAGAAAAAGCGCGATCCGTGATTGATCAGGAATCCAGATTGACCCTGACCCGGCGTGATTTTCGTGCGTTTAACAAAGCGCTGGACCAGGCTTTTGCTCCCAACAAGCCCATGCAAGAGGCACTAGATACCGCAGGCCAGACTGTGCGCCGTGCTTGAAGAACAGCGGCTTGATTCCAAGGTCCACAACTGCGCTGAATTTGATTGCGGAACGCCTGAGCTAAATGACTATCTCGTTCGGCGCGCTACCCAGGACCGCCGGCGCAACATTTCTCAAGTCTACGTTCTCGTTGATCTCGCTGATCCGACGACAGTGCTTGGTTACTACACACTGAGTGCTGCGCAAGTTGACGCGGATCAATTGTCGGAAGATGAACATCGTCGCCTGCCTCGGTATCCTGTTCCGTGCTTTCGGATGGGGCGGCTTGCCATCGGACAGGATCTTCAGGGCCAGGGCTTGGGGAAAGTCCTGCTGGGTTGTGCTGTCGATCGCTGCTTGCGGGCTCGGCAAGAGGTTGCCGCCTATGCCTTGATCGTGGATGCAAAGGACACCGATGCGAGGTCATTTTACGAGCACTTCGGCTTTGTTGCCTTCGCTGACAAGCCGCTGTCCTTGTATCTTGCAATAGGGCGGTAGTTTCCGCCGTACAGCCAATCTTCGACGCCACCGAGCCGATCGCCGCCCACTGCGAGCCATGCTCCGACTCCTGCCCGAAAACCAGCCGTACCGCCCGTTCCCGCACTTCCGGGGACTATCGCTTATTTCTGTTCATTAATCGGCTTGAGGGGCCGATGCGGGAGTCATCGTCATTACTTCGGTGTTCGGATCGTACCGTCACCTCCAATAAAGTCGGCTCGCTTTGCCACTATGTACTCAAGTTCGGCGTGAGCCTGCGAGATAATTCCGGAAAGGCAGTAATGTGTAACGTGGGCTTCTGTTTCGAGCCAGCTAATCAGTGGTCCTCCGCTAATGCCACCGGTGTCATATCCCGGTGGAGGCATTGGAATAGTGGGGTGATTGTCAATGATCACCACTATGGAGCCATTCCGGGATCGCCTTAATGGAGCCACATCAGGATCGCCTTAAAGGCGCCAGTCGGCGCCGGTTTCAAACTTCAGACTTTCAGTTTATTTGCCGTATCGTCGCGTATTTTGCACGGAGATCGGCATGGCGAACAGGAGGTTTGAGATGTATCACTACCGACAGGCTGATTGCCGATCGCTCGGATGGCGGTCGGACAATCACCGAATACGATCTAGTAGATAACGGAGCGCAGAATATGGACAAGGTAACGGAAACAGTGGAACGAAAGAGCCGGAGTCAGTGGATTAAGTTGATGTCGGCGTACGAAGCAGGCGATCTGTCGCAACGTGCATTCTGCGAGAAACACGATGTTGCC
>JAJRXW010000060.1 GCA_024276095.1 Gammaproteobacteria bacterium | reverse complement strand
TGACGACAACGATGTAGTCACCGGTATCGACGTGAGGCGTATATTCGGGCTTATGCTTGCCGCGCAGCCGCGTCGCAATCTCGGTAGCCAGCCGCCCCAGTGTACGGTCTGCGGCATCAACCACGTACCAGCCTCGTTTGACCTCATCGGTCTTGGCAGAAAAAGTGCTCATTACGACATTTGAATCCAGAATGTTCTGGCGCTCGACAACCTTCCGAACGCGGAAAAGGCGGCGATTTTACTGGGATGGCGGCCAATTAGCAATCCGCAGGAGGCTTTCCCGCAGCAAAACCCCCTCAGAACGAGTATTCCAAGGATATTGTAGTAAATGTGTCAGTGTTCTTGGTTCCCGGCAAAACATCAGTATTATGTTTCACAATATAAGATAAAGACATGAATATATTTCCAACGATGCCGGCCTTCAGCTCCGAAACGGATTCAATATAGGTATTATCTGAAGCCGGGGAAACGCTCAATGACTGGTGAAAAGTCGCATTATCGCTGATCACCCAGGTGTAATCCCCGGCAACCCGGGCCGTAAACCCGTTCTGGCTGGTGCCGTCCTGCAATTCAGACTGCTGGAAGCCCAGACCGACTTCGCCATTGAGCTTATGCTTTTCGGTATCGATGAACCGGCGGCCAATACCGACGTTTTCGAAGATCTGAAAGTCATAGCTGCTGAACCTGTCCTTGTTCCAGTCCGCAAGACCGTAGACGTAGGTCGCCTCGTTCATATCGTACTTGGTCTGCCAGGTTGCCTTGTAAGACTCTGCCGTACTCTCCGAGTTCTGGCTGGAGTTGATCGCTGTAGCCAGAAAAGAATGATGCAACTGGTCGACGTCGTAGTTGACCACAAGCTTCGCATTCAGGGTATCTGTCTCGGTATTGCCGGTGATAGCCGTAAAGCCCAGCCCGGCATTTCCGGACCACGGGCCCTCCTGGTCTTCACTGTGTACTGATGTTGCCCACAAACAGATGAGAGCAATCATGATGAGCGGGCGTTTTTGCATGGCGGGTACCTGTGGTCTGTTACGATATGGCTGTTGCGGAACGGCATGCATCATACGGATCGGCGGCGGTATTTCCAGCCGGGGAAAGGCGCATCCTTGCGGATATGCCCCGAATCGGGCCCTCCGACAAGTGTGACCCAGGTCCCAGATTTGCAACGAACATGGCCTTTAAACCCGCTGAAAGCCCTGTCGCGCCGGGCGATTGGACATATTCCCTTGCCCTGTTGCGGCGTCTGTATTAGAAATAGCCTCTGGAAACCAGACCGGTATCATTTGGGGAGAAACAGTAAATGACCAGCAACGGAAAAACGCATAGCGACGTACCTGCCATTAATCGGTTCCTTACATATTGTCGCGTGCGCTCGGTACCTGCGAAGACAGTCATGATTCATGCCGGAGACATGCCCGACAGCCTCTACTACATCATGGAAGGCTCCGTCGAAGTGATGATTGAGGATGAGGACGGCAACGAAATGGTCCTCGCCTATCTGAACAAGGGGCAGTTCTTCGGCGAGATGGGCCTGTTTCACGATCAGCCCAGCCGCAGCGCCTGGGTCCGCACCCGGGTTGGATCGGAAATTGCCGAGATGACCTGCCCCCGCTTTCGCCAGATCGCCAGCGAAAGCCCCGGGCTGGTATTCGAACTGGCCACACAACTGGCTACCCGGCTGGACAAAACCAACCGCAAACTGGGTGACCTGGCTTTTGTCGACGTCACCGGGAGAGTGGCCCACGCCATCATGGATCTGTGCAACGAACCGGACGCCATGACCCATCCAGACGGCATGCAGATCAAGGTCAGCCGACAGGAACTGAGCCGGCTGGTGGGATGCTCACGCGAAATGGCCGGCAGGGTGCTCAAGGTACTTGAGGAACAGGGCCTGGTTTCGGCCAGCGGCAAGACCATCGTTGTCTATAACGCCCGACCCAAAGCCGTTGCCAGCGTGAGGGCCCAATAGCGGGATCGCCCGCAGGCCCTTGCAATAACCCTGCTAGCCTTTCAGAGCGGTGACTGTGGCCCCGCCGGTCACAGTCGCCACCTCGGCCCGCATCCTGCTGATCGTGGCGGCATAGTCGGTACTGCCGAATATTGCCGATCCGGCCACGAAAACATTGGCCCCCGCCTCGGCAACCGCCCGGATATTCTCCGGCTTGATACCGCCATCGACCTCCAGGTCGCAATCGCCGTTAACCCGGTCGATCAATGACCGGATGCTGCGGATTTTCTCCAGGCTGCCCGGAATAAAGGACTGACCGCCAAATCCTGGGTTGACCGACATCACCAGCACCAGGTCGAGGCCGGCCAAAGTATGGTCAAGGCAGGCCAGTGGTGTCGCCGGGTTAAGCGCCAGTCCCGGCCGGCAACCGGCATTCCTGATCAGCGCAATCGTCCGATCGATATGTTCGCTGGCTTCAGGGTGAAAGCTGATGATGCTGGCCCCGGCTGCAGCAAAATCTTCCACCAGGCGATCCACCGGTTTCACCATCAGGTGCACGTCAATCGGCGCGGTGACCCCGTGATTGCGCAGCGCTTCGCAAACCAGCGGGCCGATGGTCAGGTTCGGCACGTAGTGATTGTCCATCACATCGAAATGAACGCTGTCGGCACCGGCTGCCAGTACCGCATCCACCTCTTCACCCAGACGGGCAAAATCCGCCGACAGAATGGATGGCGCAATCATGTAGCGTCTGTTGGTCACGGTTGAAAACCTCCTGCCTGAACGGTTCGAAGTCTACTACGCCCTACCGCATACCGCGATGCTGCTTGATCAGATCATAGGCCGAGCGAATCTCCCGGGTACGTTTTTTGGCCATCTCCATCATTGAGTCGGGCAAACCGCGAGCCAGCTGCTTGTCCGGATGATGCTGATTCATCAAACGCCGGTAAGCCGTCTTCACCGCCTTGTCGGGTGCCGTTGCAGGCACGCCCAGGGCTTTGTAGGCCTCCTGTAAGGAATCGTCGCGCCGGGTTTGTGTCTGCCTGTGGCTGAAGTTCCGGCGCGCCCGTAACACAGCCTCAAGCTGGGTGAGCTCCACTCGGCCGACACCCAGGCGGTCCGCGATACGCCACAACAGTTCACGCTCACTGGCATTGATCGCACCTTTGCTGAGGGCGAGATCCAGCTGAATCTCCAGAAAGGTTCTGACCAGCCCCGGCTGACCGCGACAGGCCTGCTGAAACCGGGCAATACAGGTATCGATATCGAAATTGCCGCTTTTGCCCCGGGAAAACAGCGCAATGGCACGCTGAACCTCCTCGGGCCGCAGTCGCATCTGATGCATGACATTGCGCGCCGCCCGGATCTCCTCCTAGGAAACCCGGCCGTCGGCCTTTGCCAGGTGCCCCATCACCAGGAAACTCGTTTCGAAAAAAGCCTGCTGCAGGCTGGCGCCTGACAAACCGCCAAACCCCGTACCTCCCTGTCCCCGCGATTCGAGGCTGCGGTCGAACTGGTGCCCCCAGGCCGCGCCGATCAGGGCACCGAGAACGCCCAGGCCCATCGGGCCCAGTACCACGGCACCCAGCAGGCCACCCCCCAGCTTGCCGACCCACGCCATGTCTTATTTCGCCAGAAAGGCGCGTACTGCGGGCGATTGATGCCCACGAACTCGCCCATAGCCGCTACAATAGCCGATCATCTATCCAACCAACTTCCACATAAAGACTTATCAGAATGAACCCAATCAATACACCCGACGCACTCTACGAATCCAGACTGTCAACACTCGATTGCATCAGCCGCGGCAAAGTCCGTGATATCTACGCCGTGGATGACGACCATCTCCTGATCGTCACCTCGGACAGGATATCTGCATTTGACGTCATTCTGCCAGATCCGATTCCCGGCAAAGGCGAAGTTTTGACGCAAATCGCCAACTTCTGGTTCGATCGGACCACCGATATCATCGCCAACCATCTGACAGACCTGCCCCTGGAGCAGGCAGTGCCCGATGCCGGCGAGCGGGCCGCGATCGCTTCGCGGTCCATTGTGGTAAAACGGCTCAAGCCGTTACCGGTCGAAGCCGTGGCAAGAGGCTACCTGATCGGGTCCGGCTGGAAAGACTACCAGACCACCGGCAAAGTCTGCGGTATTCCGTTGCCGCCGGGCCTGCAACTGGCTGCCCAGCTGCCGGAACCGATCTTCACTCCGGCGACCAAGGCGGAAGCAGGCGAGCACGATGAAAATATCAGCTTCGCCGAGATGGAAAACCTGATCGGCAGTGAGCTGGCACATCGCGTAAAGGACCTGACCATGACGATCTATACGCGTGGTGCGGAATACGCCCTGCAGCACGGGATCATTATCGCCGACACCAAGTTCGAATTCGGGCTCGACGATGACGGCGAACTGTACCTGATCGACGAAGTGCTGACCCCCGACTCTTCCCGGTTCTGGCCCGCAGAGTCGTACCAGGAAGGCATCAGCCCGCCGAGTTTCGACAAACAGTTCGTGCGGGACTACCTGGAAACACTGGACTGGGACAAAAAAGCGCCCGGGCCGAAGCTGCCTGCCGAAGTCGTCCAGGGAACGTTCGATCGATACCGGCTGGCCTATGATTTGCTGACGCAGAGTCGAGACGGGTCATGAGCGCCTGACCTGGCCGGTGTTCGGACCTCTCACCGAAGAGTTGGAGAACCTGCTCTGGGGCAGGGGTGTAGAAAAGCTGCCCGTCATCCCGCGCCTGGCGGTGATCCTGGTACGTTTTATCTATGCAGTGATCCGCGATGTCATCGCCGGCAATCTGACCCTGCGGGCGATGGGCCTGGTCTATGTGACCATCCTGTCTGTCGTCCCGGTGATTGCGATCAGCTTCTCGGTGCTCAAGGCATTTGGGTTTCACCGCAAACTCGAACCGCTGCTCTACAATTTCCTGCTGCCGCTGGGTGCAAAAGGGGAACAGCTGACCGCCCAGGTCATGGGGTTTGTGGATAACGTCAAAGGCGACGTACTGGCAGGTGTCGGTCTTGCGGTGCTGTTCTTCACGGTGATCTCGATGGCGCAAAGAATCGAGGCCAGTTTCAATTTCGTCTGGCGTGTCGACCGGCCCCGCAGCCTTGCCAGGCGCATGAGCGAGTACCTGAGTGTCGTCCTGGTGGGCCCGGTCGTCATGGTCACGGCACTGGCACTGATCACCCGCATCAAGAGCATCGCCCTGATTCGTGAAATCACCGATATCGAACCCATCGGCGCAACCTTCACCTTCGGCGCACAGCTGACTCCCTACCTGCTGGTCAGCCTTGCCTTCACCTTCGTCTACTGGTTCGTTCCCAACACCCGGGTCAGGCTGTCCGCTGCCGTCGTGGGCGGCCTGTCCGGCGGAATCATGTGGTCGGCGACCGGCGCCCTGTTTGCCACCTTTGTCGTCGGCGCGACCCGCACGGCGGATATCTACGCGACCTTCGCGATTATCATCATTGCGCTGATCTGGATTTACCTGTGCTGGCTGATTCTCCTGATCGGCGCACAAGTGGCGTTTTATTTCCAGAATCCCGAGTACCTGCGCCCTGGCTACCGGCAGGTAAGCATTGGCAGCCGGCAAAGAGAGCAACTCGCCCTGAGCCTGATGCTGATGGTGGCCCGCGCCTTTCACGATTCCGGGAAACATCCGACCGTTGCCATGGTCGCTTCGCGTCTCGGCATGCCCAATCTCGTGATGGTCCCGGTTCTCAACCGGCTGGAAGCAGCGAACCTGATTGCCAGAACCAGCAAGGACCGGCTGCTGCCCACCCGCGACCCCGCCCAGGTGCTGCTGAAAGATATTGTCAGCGCGGTTCGGGAACCCCAGGCCACCGACATGTTTTCGGAAGTCCGCTGGCCGGACGCCATCGACAAGATCGGGCGACAGGTTCAATCGGCAATGGACGATACGCTGGCCAACCAGTCTCTGGAGGATCTGCTGCAAACCGCGCCGGCGGACAACCAGCCGGTGGCCGAACCCCAAAACAAAGAATCGTCCTGACCCGAAAACCCGAAACTGACCACCGATGTCAGAGGACAGGGGGCGGGGACCCTTGTAGGCGGAATAAAGCGGACCGCAAGGGAGCCATCCGCCGGAAAGAGTACCCGGCCCCTGGCCTCGGGGGACTGGCCGCCATTCCCACTTTGCCACAGACCGGGTCTGGGAAAACGTGCCAATCGTCCGGCATTGCGCGCCCGCTGTCCCCTTTGTCGGGATGGCTCCCTGCGGTCCGCTTTATTCCCTCCAAAGGGGACACCGACCACACAATGCCTGGTTTTGACGGGGAGTCCGGCGATCGGGGGCATAG
>JAJRXW010000059.1 GCA_024276095.1 Gammaproteobacteria bacterium | reverse complement strand
TTCGATCCATGTCGGGACAGGGGGGTAACGTGTCGAAACCAGTCAAGTGCAGCAAGTCCAGGCGCAACAAGGTGCGCCGTACCGGCCGCAAAGCCGGCAAATCCCTGTTCAGGAACAGCGGCATTACCGCCGTCGCAGCTGCGGGTTCGCTGGGCGTTCAACCTGCTCCAGCGGCCGAACTCGAAGAGATCATCGTGACCGCAACAAGACGGTCAATGACCCTGCAGGATACCCCCTATAACATCAGCGCTGTTTCGGCGGATAACCTCGAAAAAGCCGGCGTTGCGGACCTCGGCGATTTGCTGCGCCTGGTTCCGGGTGTTGCCTATCTTGATCAGGGCGCCCGCATCGGCGGCAACAATCCCAATATCATTCTGCGCGGAATCAATGCCAATGCAATGATCGGATCATTCGATTTCCCGAATGTTGCCGTCGCTCCGATCTCTACCTATCTGAACGAGACGCCTGTTTTCTTCCCGCTGAAATTCAATGACCTCGAACGTATTGAGGTTTTGCGCGGTCCCCAGGGAACATTGTACGGCTCCGGCTCCATGGGCGGTACGCTTAAAGTGCTGACGAAACGCCCGGACAGTTCGGACTTTTACGCAGAGATGCGCGGCGGCACGTTCTGGACCAGAGAGTCCGATGAGCAGAGCTACAACCTCGACGGCACCGTGAATATTCCGTTGAGCGAAAAATGGGCCCTGCGGATCAATGCCGGTTATGAAAGCATCGGCGGGTTTATCGATGCCGGCGGCCGTTACCGGGTCGATGATTCAGGTGCGGCGCTGCCGGCGGACCCTTCGGACCTGGTGAATTCCGCGCCGATCATCGAACCGGTCGAGGATATCAGTGATACCGAAAGCCGCTATGCTCGTGTGGCGCTTCGTTTCCAGCCCAATGACGATATAGATGCCGTACTGACCTATATCTATCAGCGCGACGAATCCGACGGGCGCCAGATTCAGAATCCTTTCTACGGCAGCGGTGAAGATTACGTCGAGTACCATGCTACCGCCGAACCTTACGAGCGGGATGTTAACCTGGTATCTCTTGAAGTCGATGTGGATTTTGGTTTTGCGACGCTGACCTCCGCCAGTTCGTACTACGAAAACGAATCGGATCAGAGCATCGACTATACGGATTTCTGGGCAGTAAACGTCGAGCCATACTATTACTCGGCATTCCCGCGCGTGGTCGCGCCGGAACGGAGTACCACGGATGACAGCGGTCTGATCCAGGAGTTTCGCCTGAGATCGAACGGCAGCGGAAAAATCGACTGGCTGGCCGGTGTCTTTTATTCCGATGTCCGGACCGACGTCCTGTCTGTGTACACTGTACCGGGCGCCCCTGAATGGAACGACCTTCCCAGGCTGCCCGGTGACCCACCGCCGTACTTTTTCGCCAACAATACCGATGTCAATGCCATATTTGACCGGAAGATCGATATTCAGGATCTGGCCGCTTTCGGAGAACTGACCTACAACTTCGATGACAAATGGCAGGCGACTTTCGGTGCGCGTGTCTTCTCGACCGATTTCGAGCAGGATCTGGTCGAATTCCTGCCGCAGTGCGGATATTACTGTTCGACAGACGGCGTCGACCCGAATGGTGCAATTCTGGCGAATGTAAAGGAAAGCGATAGTGATGCGATCTTCAAGATCAATACTTCCTATAATTTCAGGGATGATCTGATGGTATACGGCACGTGGGTGGAAGGTTACCGTCGTGGTGGAGGCAATATCGCGTTGCTGAATCATCCCTTCTTCCCTGATCCTGAGGAACTGCTGACGTTCCAGCCGGACAGCGCGCAGAACTGGGAGATCGGCCTCAAGGGCCGTCTGTACGGGCAGGTTCAATACACGATCGCCGGGTTTTATATCGACTGGAATAACCCGCAAATCGATACCTTTACCCCCTTCGGCAATCCGGCGGTGGTCAACGGTGCCGGTGCGCGCAGCCAGGGACTTGAACTGGAGGCTTACGGAACCCTTGGGGATCATCTGAGCTTCAGCTTCGGCTATGCCTATACGAATGCCGAACTGACCGCGGATTTTGCTGCGCCGGACGGCAGCACCGGCCGGGATGGCGATTCACTGCCCGGTGTGCCGGAAAATATGGCCAGCCTGACGCTTGATTACAGCCAGCCATGGTCAGTCGGACCGTTTTCCAGTGTGAACTATCACCTCAACGGGTTCTATCGCAGCAAGGCGGATTCGAGCTTCCAGGGCATCCGGTTTTTCGAGATCGACTCGTTTTCGATCTGGGATGCGTCTGCTACTTTCCGGTCGGTATCGGAAAACTGGTCGGTTACGGCATTTGTCGATAATATCTTCGACGAGTTGGGGGTGACGGGCGGTATTCCAGCGGCCAGAAACGGTCCGGTGGGGCAGTTTTACTTCGTGACCCGCCCGCGCAGCTATGGGATTCGATTCACCTATCATACCGAGTAAATACGAGGCGGGCATTTTCACACCTCCAGCCGGAGATCCGCGCACGGTCCGGGTCATCGCGCTGTGAATGGCGGTCATACAGCGGCGGACGATCGCCCGGTCCGCCGGTCACCGGCCTACGCCGAAGCCGCCCGGGCATTCCGGTCCGGCAATATTCCCAGGGCACGGGAGCTGTGCGCTGCTCTCGCGCAACGGTGTCCGGATGCCGCCGATGTCTGGTCACTCAGGGCGGCGATTGCAGTTGCGGAAAATGATTTCAGGTCGGCGCTTGCCCATATTGAAAATGCGCAGCGCCTGGAGCCGGACAATGCCGGTATTCTTGCCCATAAGGCGAACACGCTTGCGGTTTTGCGGCAGTTTACGGAGGCCGGTTCCGCCGCAGACCGGGCACTGCAGCTGAACCCCGGCCACGCCGACATTTTTGCGACCATCGGCACTGCCTATACCAAGATCGGCGATCATGAGAAATCCATGGCCTGTTTTCATCGCGCGGCCGACCATGCTCCCGACAGCGCCTCACACCAGTACAATCTTGGTACGGCGCTGAGGTTTGCCGGAGAGTTTGAGGCGGCGGAACGGTGCTTCGACCGTACCATCGAGCTCCGCCCGGGGGATTGTGAAACCTGGTATGCGCGCAGCGGGCTGCGTACCCAGACTGCCGGGAATAACCATATTACGGAACTCGAGCGCCGGCTGAATGCAGGGCCCCTGAACTGGCGTGACGAAATGCTGCTTTGTTTTTCCCTGGCGAAAGAACTGGAGGATATCGAACAGTGGGATCGCGCCTTCGGTTACCTCAAGCGCGGCGCTGACCGGCGCCGTGAAAACATGCGCTATGACGTTCAGCGGGACTGCAACAAAATGAAAGAAATTGCAGCGGCGTTTACCCCGCAAAAATTGTTGTCGAATAACAGCGGCTACCCGTCATCACGGCCGATCTTTATTCTGGGGCTGCCGCGAGCGGGCTCCACACTGGTGGAACGAACGCTGAGCAGCCACAGCGACGTCACCTCCGCCGGGGAACTGCAGAACTTTGCCATCGAACTCATGAGGCCGGTCTATGTAAATGCCCAAACGACACGGATCCCGATCGATGAGCTTGTTGCCGAGACGCTGAAGCTGGACTTCAGCGCGATCGGAAAGTCCTACGTGGAAAGTACCAGGTATCTGACCGAAAGCTCGCCTTGCTTTACCGACAAAATGCCGCAGAATTTTCTGTAT
>JAJRXW010000058.1 GCA_024276095.1 Gammaproteobacteria bacterium | reverse complement strand
CTGATCGATACTGTCTGCAATCTCCGGATTGCTGATCAGGAACTCACGCGCGTTTTCCTTGCCCTGGCCAATGCGATCACCGCCATAGCTGTACCAGGAACCGGATTTACCCACCAGTCCTTCCTTGACGCCCCAGTCGATCAGTTCACCCTCGCGGGAAATGCCATGGCCATAAATAATTTCGAACTCGGCCATCTTGAAAGGCGGCGAGACCTTGTTCTTGACGACTTTCACGCGGGTCTGGTTGCCGACGATTTCGTCGCCGCGTTTGATTGCGCCAATACGCCGGATATCCAGTCGCACAGACGAATAGAACTTCAATGCGTTGCCCCCGGTAGTGGTCTCCGGGTTACCGAACATCACACCGATCTTCATGCGTATCTGGTTGATGAAGACCACCATCGCATTCGACCGCTTGATGTTGCCGGTCAGTTTTCGCAGGGCCTGGGACATCAGCCGCGCCTGCAAACCGACATGGTGATCGCCCATTTCACCCTCGATTTCCGCTTTGGGCGTCAGGGCTGCCACCGAGTCGATGACAATGACGTCCACGGCGCCGGAACGCACCAGCAGATCGGTAATTTCCAGTGCCTGCTCGCCGGTATCGGGTTGGGAGACCAGCAGGTCCTCGACTTTGACACCGACTTTTTCAGCGTAGATCGGATCGAGTGCGTGCTCGGCATCGACAAAAGCCGCCGTACCGCCGGCTGCCTGGCAGGCGGCTACCACCTGCAGGGTCAGCGTGGTTTTGCCCGAGGCTTCCGGGCCGTAGATCTCAACGACCCGCCCTTTGGGCAGGCCACCGACACCCAGTGCGATATCCAGGCCCAGCGACCCGGTAGAAATTACATCGATATCGCGAGCCGCAGCGGAGTCGCCCAGGCGCATGACGGAGCCTTTGCCGAACTGCTTTTCAATCTGGCTCAGCGCCGCGGACAGTGCTTTTTTCCTGTTGTCTTCCATAGCCATAATATTGATCTGTCTTTCTGAAATAGAGGTTTGTGTGGAGGGGGCCTTGCTTTGATGGTCCGCCCGATTATTTCACAGATCCAACACGCTGGCAGCTTATTGAAATTCTCCGATTCGCGGACATTTGAAAAAACCCCAACAAACTCAGCCAAGTCACGGAAATCGTTCCACAACACGATAGCGGGCCCCTTCGGGCTCTGTCACTGACTCGGCCAGAACGAAGCCTTCGCTCCGCCAGCGCACGGGGCCCGCGGCCAGTGTGAGCCCTGTGCCGGAGGATTTTTCATCGGCGCCGGAATGCATTTTCCGGGACCGTATTTTTCGCGCCAGCGTGACATGCGGGCGAAAACTGCGCTGTTCTTTTATAAAACCCAGGGTTTCCATCTGCCGCCACAGCCGGTCATACAAATCGAGCACAGCCGTGGGAAAGCTGCCCGGTTCCAGCCACAAAACCCCGGCCCGGGAAGAACCACCGAACTGGTCGAGTACCAGTTCATGCTCCATTGCACCGACCAGCCTGGCAGCAGCCACAATCGCTGCCAGGCGTGACGCCTCGACATTACCCAGGAACGCCAGCGTGACATGATAGTTTGCGGCGGGCACCGCACGGCCACCGGTGGCGGTCACTGCATCGCAGACCGCCCGGTGCAACCGGCGGCGGGTGTCATCATCCGGCCACAGCGCAAAAAAAATCCTCATGGCGCGGTGAGCCTGGCCAGCATGCCCTGCAAGGCGGTGACCACAGCGGCTCGTCGCACTGCCTCCCGGTTGCCGTCGAAATGATGCACCTCACTGCTTACCTGCTCTCCTGGACCCGCCCAGGCAAACCAGACGGTTCCCACCGGCTTGTCGGGCGTGCCGCCGTCCGGACCGGCAATACCGGTGACAGCCACTGCCCATTCCGCCTGCGCCGTTGCCCGGGCGCCCCGGGCCATTGCCTGGGCCACCTGTCTGCTGACGGCTCCGCAGGTGTCGATCAGGTCTGCGGCGACCTGCACCATGGTTTGTTTGGCCTGGTTGCTGTAGCAGACAAACCCTCCTTCGAACCAGGCGGAACTCCCGGCTACATCGGTGAGTGCTTTTGCGATCCAGCCACCGGTACAGGATTCCGCCGTGGCCAGCGTTTGCCCGGTTGCAGTCAGCCCGTCGGCCAACCGGCAAACCAGTACCTGGATATCTTCGGTCATGGTGCCCGCTCGTGCTCCTTGTCGATGCTCATGGTTGCTGTCGATTGATCGAGGGCAGTTCACGATAAACCGCGAGGTTGCCCTCCACCATCCTGTCGATGCTGAATTTTCCGGCAATCTGTTCCCGGGCCGCAGCACCGTAAGCCCGTCTTTGCTCATGATTGAGCAACAGGCGAATAACCGTATCCCCGAGTTCGGAAGAATTTCCCGGTGTGAGCAGCACGCCGGTGATCCAGTCGACGATGATTTCAGGGATACCGCCCGCCCGGAAAGCCGCCACGGGAACGCCTGCTGCCTGGGCCTGCAGCAGGCTCACGCCGAGACCTTCGCGCATGGCCGGATGAACCAGCAGATCGATATGACCCATAAACCGCAGCAGGTCCGGTCGAAACCCGGCGAAGGTGACGGTGTTCTGCGACAGTGAAGCGGCCTGGGCGCGCAGTTGCGATTCCGACCGGCCGGTGCCAAACAGGACCAGCCGGGCATTCGGGCAACTGGCGAGAATGCGTGGCCATTCATCGAGCAAAAACCGGTGTCCCTTGCGCGGAATCATCTGCGCTACCGTCGCCACCACGAGAGAACCCGGTGGCAACCCGAATTCCTCGAGAAACCGTTGCCGTGTCCACCGGGTCGAACAGGCTGCAGAATCGACACCGCTGTGAATCAACCGGATCCGGTTCTGCGGCACCCTGGCGGCAACGAGCTGGGCCCGCACGGCCGCAGAAATGGCGATCACCCGCTGGTAGGCAAGATACTTGATCCTGCCGATCACGGGCGTCTCCGGGCTGTCCACCCGGCGTGACAGGACTGCAGGAACACCTGCCATCCGCGCTGCCAGCCCACCGAAGCTGTCCGCGCCCCGGCGGCTGTGAACATGCAGCAGATCCGGCCGGATCTGCCCGAGCAGGCCGGCCAGGCGAAACGGAAAGCTGACATCCAGGTCGCCCGCCATCGGCATCGGTATCACCCTGAACTGCCGGTCTGCGGCGGCCAGGGCAATGTCACTGCCGGGTGGACAGACCAGCGTATTGTCGATGCGGCGGTCACGCAGGCCCTCCATCAGATAGAGCACCTGCTGTGCGCCACCGTACAGATGCCGGCCGGTTTCCAGATGCACGATGTCCATTAAACAAGCATACTTGCTTTGATGAGCACTGTGATCTCTCAACCCGAATTACCCGCAATGGGCGAACGTCACACGCCGATGATGCAGCAGTACCTGCGCATCAAATCAGAGTTCCCGGACATGCTGCTGTTCTACCGCATGGGGGATTTTTATGAACTGTTCTATGATGATGCGAGACGGGCGGCATCGCTCATCGATATTACGCTGACCAGCCGCGGCAAGTCCGGCGGGCAACCCATACCGATGGCGGGTATTCCCCACCACGCTGCAGACAATTACCTCGCCCGGCTGGTGCGCCGCGGTGAATCGGTGGCCATCTGCGAACAGGTCGGCGATCCGGCGACCAGCAAAGGACCGGTCGAGCGCAAGGTCATGCGGATCGTGACTCCCGGCACGCTGACCGACGACAAGCTGCTGGAAGCACGGCGCGACAACCTCGTCGCGGCCATTTGTCATGGCCCGAAAAGCATCGGTATGGCCTGGCTGGATCTCAGTGCCGGACGCTTTGTCGTCACCGAGCTGGCCGGCCCTGCAGAAGTACACAGCGAACTCGAACGGCTGCAGCCGGCCGAGATCCTGATTGAAGAGGACCGGCAGGCCGATCCGGCGCTGAGCCGTTACGCCGGGCTCAAGACCATGCCGCCGTGGCAGTTCGAATCCGAAACCTGCCAGCGCACGCTGTGCGAGCAGTTTGGCACCCGCGATCTGAAGGGGTTTGGCTGCGCCGGGCTCGATGCCGCCATCCGCGCGGCAGGCGGCCTGCTGCAGTACGTAAAAGACACGCAGCGATCGGCGCTGCCTCATCTCAAGGGCATCCATACCGAGCACTATGACGATGCACTGCTGCTGGATGCCGAAACCCGCCGCAACCTGGAACTCGAAACCAGCCTGTCAGGCAATAACGAACACACGCTCGCCGGGGTCATGGACCGTTGCGCGACCACCATGGGCAGCCGGCTGCTGCGGCGCTGGCTGAACCGGCCGCTGCGCGATCACCGGCAGTTGAATGCCCGCTACCACGCCATTGGCGCGCTGCGGGAGACCGACATGGATACCTGCCGCAGCCTGCTGTCGCAAATCGGCGACCTGGAACGCATCCTGTCGCGCATTGCGCTGCAATCGGCACGCCCCCGGGACCTGGCCCAACTGCGTACTGCCCTGCAGTTATTGCCTGCGCTGCGCGACTACCTCGGCGCAACCGATTCGCCACTGCTGGCAACGCTGCACGAGCATCTGGGCGAACACAGCCGAACCCTGCAGCGGCTCGAACAGGCGGTCATCGACAACCCGCCCATGCTGATTCGTGACGGCGGCGTCATTGCGGGCGGCTACGATGCCGAACTCGACGAACTGCGGCACATCAGCCAGAACGCGGACGGTTATCTGACCGATCTCGAACAGCGGGAGCGAATACGCAGCGGACTGCCGGGCCTGAAAGTCGGTTACAACCGGGTCCATGGCTATTTCATCGAAATCAGCAAGGCCCAGGCCGACAAGGCCCCTGAGGACTATATTCGCCGCCAGACCCTGAAATCCGCCGAACGCTACATCACGCCGGAACTCAAGGAGTTCGAAGGCAAGGTACTCAGTGCCAGGGAGCG
>JAJRXW010000057.1 GCA_024276095.1 Gammaproteobacteria bacterium | reverse complement strand
GGACAACGCCAGATTCGTAAGCCTCACACTGATTTCCATAGTGGTTGCGGCAAATGCCGGGGGGGCGTTCAGTCCATTCGGGGACATCACGACGTTAATGGTATGGCAGGCCGGAAAGGTGCCCACCCTGCAGTTCATGGCGTTGTTTCTGCCGTCATTGGTGAATTTTCTGGTTCCGGCTGTGATCATGCATTTCGCTCTCCCTGATGGCCTGCCCACGGCGGATACGGATCGGGTGATGCCAAAACGCGGCGCGCTGACAGTGTGTGTCCTGTTTCTTCTGACCATTGCTACCGCTGTAGGCTTCGAGCAGTTACTGCACCTGCCGCCTTTCATGGGCATGATGACGGGGCTGTCATATCTGCTGTTCTTTTCGTTTTACCTGAAGAAAAAGGCGGTAGTTGACGCGGACGGCGTGGAGTTCAATATTTTCAGCAAGCTGGCCATGGCGGAATGGGACACGCTGCTGTTTTTCTTTGGCGTAATTTTTTGCGTCGGCGGCCTCGGGTATATCGGGTATCTGGAACTGACCTCCCAGGTCCTGTACGGCAACCTGGGGCCGACCCAGGCCAATATCGCAGCCGGGTTGATATCTTCTGTCATCGACAATATCCCCGTAATGTTTGCCATATTGAGCATGAGCCCGGACATGGATACTTTCCAGTGGCTGTTGATCACGCTGACTGCCGGTGTGGGTGGCAGCTTGCTGTCTATCGGTTCCGCTGCCGGCGTTGCCCTGATGGGTCGCTCGGAAGGCAAGTACACCTTTCTCATCCACCTGAAATGGAGTTGGGCGATTGCACTGGGCTATGCGGCGAGCATCGGTGCTCATTTTCTGATGGGTGACTTTTGACGCGCTATCACGTCATCCATCGCCATGATTCATACGGCATGTAGCGCTTCGCGTAGCGGCGCGAGTGGCAGTTTCCGCGTAACGGGATAACCGGACTAATCGGCATGTTTGACCTGCGGCCCATTATTTTCGTCATCAGCGTTCTGCTGCTCGCATTGTCGGGCATGATGCTGATCCCGGTTGTCGTGGTGCTTGCCGACAGTCCGGCCGACGGTAACCTCAATGCCTTTCTTGTTTCGGCTACAGTGACCGCAGCGGCCGCTCTTCCCGGGTTGAGGCTGGCGCGCCATGTGCAGTCCCGGCTCGTGCCCCGTCAGCTGTATGTGTTGACCGTGGCGAGCTGGTGTGCGGTGGGCGTTTTCAGCATGCTGCCGTTCATTCTTTCCGATCTCAACATGAGTGCTGTAGACAGCGCCTTCGAAGCAGTTTCCGGAATTACCACCACCGGCTCGACTGTGCTGAGCGGCCTGTCCTCTTTGCCGAACAGTATTTTGCTGTGGCGCGCATTGCTCCAGTGGCTGGGCGGAATCGGCATTATTCTTATGGTGGTTACCATCCTGCCGAATCTTCGGGTCGGCGGTATGCGCCTGTTCAAGTCGGAGGCATCGGATCAGTTCGAGCAGGATACGGTTCGCGCCCGTGAATTCGCCCGTTTGATCGGCGCCGCATATCTGATTCTCTCGGTCCTGTGCACCATTGCCTACAGTGTCGCCGGCATGGACTGGTTCAATGCGATCTACCATGCCATGACTACGGTTTCTACGGGGGGGTATTCGACCTCCGACCTGTCGATTCGCCAGTTTGCCAACCCGCATATCGTCTGGGTCGGGTCGCTTTTCATGTTCCTCAGCGGCCTGCCTTTCATGCATTACGTTCAGATTCTGCACTCGGGCCGCACGGATCTGCTCAAGGACCAGCAGGTACGCGTTTTTACGGTGTTCCTGGCAACCGCCGCCCTGGGCATGACAGTGTGGCTGGCGGTGCTGTACGACATGCCGCTTGTTACAGCGCTGCGCATGGCGGTATTCCATACCATCTCGATTGCCACGACCACCGGCTATGTTTCCGCCGACTACAACCTTTGGGGCGGGCTTGCAGTGGGGATGTTTTTCTTCATGACTTTTGTCGGCGCCTGCGCCGGATCGACTGCCGGCGGAATAAAGATTTTCAGGTTCCAGATTGCCTGGATCATGCTGCGCAATCAGTTGCGACTGATGGTGCATCCGCGTGGCGTATTCCAGGGGCAGTTCGGTGGCCGGCCCATCGCGGCGGATGTCATGTCTTCGGTGATTGCTTTTTCTTTCGTCTTTGCCACCACGATTGCAGTGCTGGCGGTAGCACTCAGCCTGTCCGGGCTGGATATCCTGACCAGCCTGAGCGGGGCAGCGACTGCGGTGGCCAATGTCGGGCCCGGTCTGGGCGATACCATAGGACCGGTCGGCCATTTCGGATCGCTGACCACCGTGGCCAAGTGGCTGCTGATTATCGGTATGTTGATGGGGCGCCTGGAGATCCTGACCGTACTGGTTCTTTTTACTTCGGCTTTCTGGCGCAGCTAGTCGGTATCGTTCCGCATTTCAGGATTATTCGTATAGACCGTGTCGTCACCCAGCGCCAGGGTCAATGCGTGTAATGAAGCAGCGCTGAGTCCCGGGTTATCGGCGAGCCTGATTTGCTCGAGCTCACCCAGTCCTTCCAGGGCTGTGATGTCGGTAATCCGGTTGTGATTCAGGTTGATGCGCTCCAGCCCGGTAGCACCGGCAAGTGCGTCGATGTCGGACAGCTCGTTGTTTGACAGGTCAAGCTCGACGAGTTGCGTCAGGCTTTCCAGTGGCCGGATATCCGAAATCCTGTTGCCGCTCAGGTTCAACAGCTCCAGTTTGTCATGACCCTGCAGTGCAGAAATGTCCGCGATCCGGTTTTCGCTGAGATCCAGTTCGCGCAGGCTCAGTACGCCGGCCAAAG
>JAJRXW010000056.1 GCA_024276095.1 Gammaproteobacteria bacterium | reverse complement strand
TCCGCGATCAGCCACCGCGTATCAAGGATGTGGTCGGCAGCAACTACTGCCATCTGGCGGCCGTCGTCGAGAACGACAGCGTGGCAGTGATGCTGGTGATCGACAACCTGGTCAAAGGCGCCGCCGGCGGCGCCATTCAATGGATGAATCGTAAACTGGGGTTCGATGAAACAACCGGCCTCACCGCACCTGGAGCAGCGTGGACCTAGCCGCGAGGGCAATGCCGCACTCCATGAGCAGCACCTGACCGTAGCCGGAGCCGTCACCACAGAAATGAACCAACCCACCGCCAGACAAGCCGAAGCGCAGCACCTGCTGCAGGTTTATGGACAGCTGCCCATCGAACCGGTCAGCGCACACGGCATCATGCTCGACTGCGGCGACCGCCAGGTTATCGATTTCTACGGTGGCCATGCTGTCGCGTCGCTTGGCTATGCACATCCGGTCGTGGTCGAAGCGCTGGCGGCACAGGCGCACACGCTGTTTTTCCAGAGCAACGCGGTCGCACTGGATATCCGTGCCCGGGCGGCAGCCACGCTGGCGGCTTTTGCGCCGGATGGACTGGATACGGTTTTTTTCGGCAACAGCGGGGCGGAAGCCAATGAAAATGCGCTGCGCCTGGCCTGTCGACTGACTGGCCGGAACCGGGTCGTCGCTATCGAACACGGCTTTCATGGACGCACGGCTGCGGCAGGTGCGGTCACCTGGGGGTCGGAAAAATGGTACGCCTTTCCGCGCCGGCCGTTCGATGTGGATTTTATCGTTCGTGACAGCGTGGAGAGTGCCCGGAAACTCATCGGCGAGAATACGGCGGCGGTGATACTCGAGCTGGTGCAGGGCATCGCCGGCGCGGTCGATCTCGATCCGGAGTTCGTGGGCGGCATCGCCGAGTTGTGCCGGCGCAATGGCGCACTGCTGATCGTCGATGAAGTACAAAGCGGAGTCGGGCGCTGCGGGCAACCCTTTGCCACCGATTTATATGGCATCCGGCCCGATATTCTCACGACCGCAAAGGCGCTGGGCGGCGGCTTTCCCTGCAGCGCAATGCTGGTCACCGACGATATCGCCGCCAGCGCCAGACCGGGCGACCTGGGCAGCACATTCGGCGGCGGACCACTGGCCTGCCGCATGATCCAGACGGTGATCGAGGTGATCGAGCAGGACAATCTGCTGGAGAATGTCCGGGCGCGCTCGGCGCAAATCAGGGCAAGCTGCGTCACCGGACCGGTCGAGTCCGTTCAGGGCAGGGGCCTGTTGCTGGGACTGCGTTGCCGGCGACCGGCAGCGGCGGTGCGTAACGAGCTGCTGGAAAAAAATATCCTGGTCGGAACGAGCGCTGACCCGCATGTGATCCGCATGCTGCCGCCGCTGATCCTGGAACAACATCATGTAGACAAACTGGCCGCAGCGCTCGCAGCGCTGCCTGAAGACTGAAGTATTCGAACGAGGAAACGAAATGAAACAATTCTACGATCTGGCCGATTGCGGTACCGAGGAAGTCGGCAGGTTGCTGGCAACTGCCAGAAGGCTGCAGGCCCACCCGGACCCCCACGCCCTGGAGGGCAAGGTACTCTCGCTGCTGTTCCTCAGCCCGTCGCTGCGCACGCTGGCTTCGTTTCAGGCGGGCATGGCGAGACTGGGCGGCGCCACTTTCGTGATTTCACCGGACATGTCCATCCACGGTCTTGAAACGCGGCCCGGTATCGTCATGGACGGCACGGCAGCCGAGCACATCCGCGAAGCGGTGCCGGTGATCGCTTCTTACGGTGACGCCATCGGCATCCGGGCGTTCGCCGAACGCCGGGATATCGACGCCGATATCGCCGACACCGAATACAAAGGGCTCGGCGACCTGTGCGAGACGCCCCTGATCAACATGGAGTCCGCGATCAATCATCCCTGTCAAAGCCTGGCGGACTGGAAAACCATGGACGACCTGAACATCCCGGCGCAGGGTGGCAAGTTCGTGCTGAGCTGGGCCTACCACCCGAAAGCGCTGCCGCTGGCGGTGCCTTCGGCTACGGTTCATATGGCAGCCATGCGCGGCATGGATGTTACGGTTCTGAGACCGGACGGGTTCGAGCTGCCGGAGCCCATCATGGAAAAAGCCCGGCAGGCGGCGACCGAGGCGGGCGGATCGGTCCGTGAGACCTCTGATCGCAACGAAGCACTGGCAGGTGCTCATGTCATCTATGCCAAGTCATGGTCATCGACACGCCACTACGGCGACAGGATGGGCGACCAGAAACTGCGCACCGGCCTGGAAGACTGGTGTATCGACGACCCGTGGTTCGAATCGGCAGACCCGGAATGCCGCTTCATGCACTGCCTGCCCGTCCGGCGCGGTGTGGTCGTCAGCGACCGGGTACTCGACGGACCGCGCAGCGTAGTCATCCAGGAAGCCCAAAACCGCATGTATGCCCAGATGGCGGTACTCTATCATATGATGGGATCGGGTGAATGACGATGGACACCACACACAACAGGGATATTGTAGTCGCCGCGCTGAAACACGCAGCACCGTATGTGCGCATGTTCAAGCGCAAGATATTCGTGCTGAAAGCGGGCGGTGAAGTATTCACCAGCACCGAATCGACACGGGCACTGCTCGAACAGGTTGCCATCCTGCACCAGGTCGGTATTCGCGTGGTACTGGTTCATGGCGGCGGCCCCCAGTCGACCCGGCTTGCCGAAGCGCTGGGCATTTCCACCGAGTTCGTCGAAGGGCGGCGGGTGACCGGCGAAAAAAACCTCGAAGTCGCGGCCATGGTGCTGAACGGACAGATCAACACCCAGATCCTGGCGGCCTGCCGCGATCTGGACCTGCCGGCAGTCGGTATATCGGGAGTAGATGCAGGCCTGATCAAGGCCCACAGGCGCGCGCCGGTCTCGATGAAAGGGTCTGATGGCGGTCCCGTGGACTACGGTTTTGTCGGCGACATCGAATCCGTCGATGCGGATGTGCTGCATACGCAGCTCGAAAACGGCCTGATGCCCGTGATCAGCCCGTTGTCTGCAGATTCCGACGGGGTCCTGCTCAATATCAACGCCGACACGGTGGCGGCCGCACTGGCAGCGGAACTGGGCGCCAGCAAGCTGATTCTGGCAACTGGTGCACCCGGCATTCTCGAGGACCGGAATGACCCGGGATCGCTGGTGTCTTATGTCGACCTGAACGGGCTGCAGCGGCTGCGCGAAAGCGGCTCGCTGGCCGACGGCATGCTGCCGAAAGCAACGGCGATCGAGACCGCGATCAGGGGCCATGTTCCGCGAGTGCATATCATCTCCTATCTCGTTCCCGACAGCCTGCTGCTGGAAGTCTTTACCAATGAAGGAACCGGTACGCTGGTCGTGGAGAATGTCGATACCCTGTCTGCTGCCGAGCAATCGCAATCGGCGGGAGGCTGACCGATCGTGAAACGTCTCTGGGACAAAGGTGAGCCACTGGATGCGCGGGTGCTGCGCTATACCGCCGGGGAAGATCACCTGCTGGATGAGCGTCTCGTACCCTACGACGTTCGTGCATCGATCGCCCATGCCAATATGCTGCACGATCAGCAGCTGCTGTCGAAACAGGACTTCGAGGCCATAGCCGCCGGACTGGAGCAACTGGCAACAGAGCATGCCGCCGGAAAATGGCAGATCGGTCTCGAGGACGAGGATGTGCACACCGCTCTCGAACAGCGGCTAACGGCATTGATCGGCGAGCCGGGCAAAAGAATCCATCTCGGACGATCGCGCAATGACCAGGTGCTGGCCGCATTGCGCCTTTATCTGCTGGACGCAGCGAACCTGCTCGAAGCATCCGCATACACGCTGGCCGAGTCGCTGGATGTACTTGCGCAGCGCGAAGCGGATACACCGCTGCCCGGTTACACGCATATGCAGCAGGCCATGCCCAGTTCCGTGGCGCTTTGGGCGGAGGCTTTTGCCGCGGAGATCCGGGACGATGCCGAAGGAATCGCTGCCAGCAGGCGGCGTATCAGCAAGAACCCGCTGGGCAGTGCGGCAGGGTATGGCACACCGGGTTTGCCCATCGATCGCGAGGCCACCCGCCAGGCACTCGGTTTCGACGCAGTGCATGCACCGGTCACGGCGGTACAGCTGGCAAGAGGCAAGGCGGAAGCCGGACTGAGCTTCGAGCTGTGCCTGCTGACGCAGGATATGGGACGAATGGCCGCAGACCTGTTGCTGTTCTACACGCAGGAATTTGCCTTTGTAAAACTGCCCGCAGCGATGACAACCGGGTCATCCATCATGCCGCAAAAAAGAAACCCCGACGTGCTCGAACTGGTGCGCGGCGCGGGATGCACGCTGCAATCGGCGCTGCTGGAAATCATCAACCTGCCCGCCAAACTCGGCTCGGGTTACCAGCGGGACCTGCAGCGGATCAAAGCGCCGTTGTTCCGGGCCATCGATCTTGCCGCCGGCTCCTGTGACGTCATGTGCCATCTGATCGCAGAGCTGGAGTTTATCCCCGGCAATATCCGGATGGACGCCTCGGTGTATGCTGCCGGCAAAGCGAATCGAATGGTAGTCGAAGAGGGCATCAGCTTCCGCGAAGCTTACCGTCGCGTCGCGAAAGAATTGAACGAAAAAAATTGAACAGGGATGACTGACAGGCAATGAATCATTCCCACCCGGGAAAACGCAACCAGGCACGCAGGACCACCCTCGCTGCCCTGGCCTTTCTGCTGACACTGATCGCAGGTTGCGGGCTCAAAGGCGATCTGTACCTGCCGGATGACGAGCCGGTGGCTGACGAACCGCAGGCCAGCGCATCCGCTGTCGATGAAGCGCAGGCAAATGAGCCCCGCACCGACAGCACTGCGGCAGATCGACCCGGGACAGACCAGCCCGGGGCAGACCAACCCGGAACAGGCCAACCCGGGGCAAACCAACCCGGGGTAGCCCAGCCCGGAACAGACGAGCCCGGAGCAGAAGCCTCTGCACCGGATGAATCGGAAACCGGACAGTCCGGCACACCGGGCACGCCCCCGGTAGAAGAAGACGACAAAACGCAGGACAGCTCCCCGGGAACGACTGCCCCTCCCGGGCAATAATCATCATGCAGCCAAAATCCCTGATGCTGGTGGATGGATCCTCCTATCTCTATCGCGCTTTTCACGCACTGCCACCACTGACCACGGCTGCCGGGCAACCTACCGGCGCTATCGTCGGTGTCCTGAACATGCTGCACAAGCTCCAGCGTGAGCATCGCTACGACCTGTTTGCCGTGGTGATGGACGCAAAGGGAAAAACTTTTCGCGATGAGCTGTTCGCGGAATACAAGGCCAACCGGCCGCCGATGCCCGACGAGCTGCAGGCGCAGATCGAGCCGTTGCTGGAAGCCATAGACGCCATGGGGCTGCCATTGCTGCAGGTCGCCGGCGTAGAGGCCGACGATGTCATCGGTACGCTGGCCACCCAGGCCAGCGATGCCGGGATACAAACGGTCATCTCCACCGGCGACAAGGATATGGCGCAGCTGGTGACAGAACGCATCACGCTGATGGACACTATGAAAGATCGCAGCATGGATGCATCCGGTGTGGAAGAAAAATTCGGCGTGACGCCGGCACAAATGGTGGACTACCTCGCGCTGGTAGGCGACAGCTCGGACAATATTCCCGGGGTGCCGAAGGTCGGGCCCAAGACGGCCGCGAAATGGCTGCAGCAGTAC
This sequence comes from Gammaproteobacteria bacterium, assembly GCA_024276095.1. Taxonomy (GTDB): domain Bacteria; phylum Pseudomonadota; class Gammaproteobacteria; order Steroidobacterales; genus JAJRUG01. The sequence continues at coordinate 28,756 of JAJRXW010000056.1, read as the reverse complement.
GGCAGCGTCGACAATATCAAGGCCAACGCCGGAGCCATCAAGGGCAAGGTGGGTGAAAGCCTCAGAGCCAGTTTCGACCAGCTGGAACTGTCGCGGAAACTGGCAACCATCGACTGCTCCGTCGCTCTGGATATCGAGCCCGATGAACTGGTTGCAGGCGAACCGGACACTGCCCGGCTGACTGCGCTGTACCGGGACCTGGAGTTGCGCAGCCTGCTGAAAGGGCTGGCAAAAGACGAAGAAAATGCACCGGGAAGCGCTGCTGCGCAGACACCCGCGCACCCGGCACGCGATTACACGACCATTCTGACCCGGCAACAGCTCGACGGGTGGCTGGAACGTCTCAACGCAGCCGAGCTGGTGGCGCTCGATACCGAAACCACCAGCATCCGCTACATGGAGGCGGAACTGGTCGGCCTGTCGTTCTCGGTCACGCCCGGGGAAGCCGCCTATCTGCCGGTGGCCCATACGGATCCCACGCCGCAGCTGGCACGCGAAGCTGTGCTCGACGCACTGAAGCCCTGGCTGGAAAACGCATCCCGCGCCAAAGTCGGACACCATCTCAAGTATGACGCCCATATCCTGAGAAACTACGGCATCGATCTCGCCGGCATGCGCTATGACACCATGCTGGAATCCTATGTGCTCAACAGCACGGCCTCGCGGCACGACCTCGACTCGGTCGCGCGCAAGTATCTCGGCATCGAAACCGTTCACTACGAAGATGTCGCCGGCAAGGGGGCAAAGCAGATCAGGTTCGACGAGGTGCCGCTGGAACAGGCAGCACCCTATGCCGCAGAAGATGCCGATGTCTGCCTCAGCCTGCACCAGGCGCTGTGGCCGCAGATCCAGGCGGTCGAGGCACTGGAAAAACTGTATACCGACATCGAACAGCCACTGGTGAGCGTGCTGGAAAAAATCGAGTACCGCGGCGTACTGGTGGACCGGCAGCTGCTCGGCAGACTGAGTGTCGAATTTGCGAAAAAAATGGCCGAGCTGGAACGACAGGCGCATGACGAGGCCGGCAGTCCGTTCAACCTGAGTTCACCCAAGCAGCTGCAGGCAATCCTGTTCGAACGACTCGAGCTGCCGGTAATCCGCAAGACACCCAAGGGCCAGCCATCGACAGCTGAAGACGTGCTCCAGGAACTGGCTGTCGACTATGCCCTGCCGCAGCTGATTCTCGATTACCGCAGTCTGAGCAAACTGAAATCGACTTATACCGACAAGCTGCCCACCCAGATCAACGAAAAAACCGGGCGCATCCATACTTCCTATCACCAGGCAGTGGCGGCCACCGGGCGCCTGTCTTCTTCGGACCCCAACCTGCAGAACATCCCCATTCGCAATGAAATGGGACGCCGCATTCGCCAGGCCTTTATCGCCGACCGGGGCAACCTGCTGCTCGCCGCCGACTATTCGCAAATAGAGCTGCGCATCATGGCCCACCTGTCCGGCGATGACGGCCTGCTGCGCGCCTTTGCAGAAAACCAGGACATCCATCGCGCCACCGCCGCCGAGGTATTCGACGTACCGGTCGACGATATCACCCAGGATCAAAGACGTTCGGCCAAGGCCATCAACTTCGGCCTGATCTACGGCATGTCCGCCTTCGGACTGGCCCGCCAGCTCAAAGTCCGCCAGGGCGAGGCGCAGGCCTATATCGAGCAGTATTTCGAGCGCTACCCGGGCGTCGCCCACTATATGGAACACACTCGCGAAATGGCCAGGGAACAGGGCTTTGTCGAAACCGTATTCGGGCGACGGCTGTATCTGCCCGAAATCACGGCACGCCAAGCACAGCGGCGGCAATACGCCGAACGGGCGGCGATCAACGCCCCCATGCAGGGAACCGCAGCGGACATCATCAAGCGCGCCATGATCGACGTGGATGCCTGGCTGACGAAAAGCGGCATCGCGGCGAACATCATCATGCAGGTGCACGACGAGCTGGTGCTGGAAGTTCGCGAAGATTGCCTTGCCACAGTGCGGGAACAGGTAGAAATATTGATGACCAACGCCGCCGACCTGAAGGTGCCGCTCAAGGTGGATCTGGGCGCCGGAGCGAACTGGGACGAGGCACACTAGTTGTATTGGGGCGGTTGTATCGGCCTGGTTGTATCAGGCTGAAACCGATCGTTCCGGCAGTGTCCGGTCTTGCTGCGCCGAAACATGGGGGTTGACCACCGATGTCAGAGGAAGCGTGCTGGTTGCCCTTGGAGGCGGAATAAGGCGGACCGCAGGGAGCCATCCGCCGGAAAGGGCAACCAGTGCGCTTCCTCGGGGGGCTTGCCGCCATTTTGAGGTTTGGGCGCTGCGTCATGAGCCGGATGATCGTGCCAATCGTTCGGCAGCACCTGGCGCCTCCCCTTTGTCGGGATGGCTCCCTGCGGTCCGCTTTATTCCCTCCAAAGGGGAGCCCCCAGGTACTGCCTGCGTTTGCTGCCGGATTCCTGTCGGCGGCTCGATCCCGATGAATTTGGACACTGCCGAAACGATCGGCGCCCGACCGGCACTGTTGCGGAACTTTTTCTGCAACGGCGGTTCCAACCATATGGGTGCGGAATGCACACCCCCGCTATCCTCCCTAAGCGGGTGACAATCAAGCCGGTTTCCCCAAGCCGGTGGACTGTCGGCCCCGGGCACTCCCCCTGAAAACTGTGCCCGGGGCCTTTTTTTTGGCGCCGTTATTACGGCGCCATTTTCATTGCCGGCTCGCCCCCAGGCCCTCGCTCAGACTTCAGAAGCAGCGCCGGAGGCCCGGGCCACACCCTCGCCGGCACTGCCCAGCATGTCCTGCAGGCGGGTACGCGCCGTATCGGTGCCTTGCGGCCGCAGCGCGGAAAAAAGCTGCAGCGTTGCCGCCCCGGCGAGTTCCTGCTTGACCGTCGCCAGTGCCTTAGCCGCCTGGGCACGTTTCAGCTTGTCGGCTTTGGTCAAAAGCACATGGATCGGACAGCCCACCTCGGCGCACCAGTCCACCATCTGCCAGTCGAAATCACCGAGCAGCCGCCGGACGTCCACCACCAGGATCAGGCCTGACAGGGATTCGCGGTTGCAGAAGTATTCCCCCATCAGTTCCCGCCAGTGCCGTTGCAGCGACTTTGCAACCCGGGCATATCCATAGCCCGGCAGATCGACCAGGCGCCGGCCTGCGGCCAGCTCGAAAAAATTGATCAGCTGGGTACGCCCGGGGCTTTTGCTGGTACGCGCAAACCCTTTGCGATTGACGATGGTGTTGATTGCACTGGACTTGCCGGCGTTGGATCGCCCGGCAAAAGCCACCTCGGCGCCCGTATCGGGCACGAACTGCTCGGGCAAATGAGCGCTGGTGAGGAATCGGGCATCCGGAAAGACAGACATATATGTGTTTGCCAGCTCAAAAAGCGTCAAAGAAATTAGTGTAGAATGCGCGGCACCCCGGGTTGCTGCACAGGGTTGCAGCACGACGATATTAGCACGACTTTCACCCGGAAATTTTTACTTCAGGACAGGTATGCAAAAGTGAAAAACGAGAATTCAGCCCGCATTCACCGAACCGGCGTGGCGGCAGTCAGCCTGATTTTCATGCTGGCCGGTATATCTTCGGCACTGGCGGAGGGCTCCATCGAAGCCGGCAAATCCAAGTCGGTCGCCTGCGCGGCCTGCCACGGACAGGACGGCAACAGCATCAACGCCGAATGGCCCGTGCTCGCCGGGCAGCATGCGAATTACATAGTCAACGCCCTGAAAACCTTTAAAACCGGGGAGCGAAATAACCCGCTCATGAGCGGCCAGGCGGCCATGCTGACAGAGCAGGACATGAACGACCTGGCAGCCTATTTCTCCGCCCAGACACCGGCCGGAGGAACCGCCGATGCCGCGCTGGCAGTCAGTGGCGAACGGCTTTATCGGGGCGGCAACCCGAAAACCGGTGTCAGTGCCTGCGCCGCCTGCCACGGCCCGACCGGTACCGGTAACGGCCCGGCGGGATACCCGCGACTGGCCGGCCAGCATGCCGCCTATACGACAGCGCAACTGAATGCCTTCAGGAGCGGTCAGCGCAAGACAGATGCCTCCCAGATGATGCGCAATATTGCCGCTTTGATGACCGACGAAGAGATCAAGGCTGTCGCCTCATATATCCAGGGGCTGCGCTAATATCCAAGGGCTGCTATCCAAGGGCTGCGTTAAGCGCCCCGGACTTCACACCAGACAGAGGGTGTCACTATGATTTCACGAATCACTTTGGTTTCATGCTTGGTTCTTCTGGCCGTTACGCTGACAGGCTGCGGAAACGAACCCGAGCCCACAGCTGCACCGGAAGCCGCGCCGGCGGCCGCCGCCGAGCAGCCCGCCGATACCGCAGCACCGCAGCCGGCCGATGCCGCCGCGGTGATGGAAGCGGTTGAGGAATCGGCTGGGACCGAACCGGTGCCAACGGCTGACTCAGGATCGGAAATCGTGCTGGCGGACGCCACACCGCCCGCCGCCGCACCGAAAACCGTTGACTGGAAATACGAGCCAGGACGCCATTTCACGATCCTGACCACCTCGCAGGGCACCAGCAGCCCGCCGGGCATCATCGAAGTTGCCGAAGTCTTCTGGTACGGTTGCCCACACTGCTATAACTTCGAACCGGTGCTGGCAAACTGGCGCCAGACACTGCCCGACGATGTGCGCCTGGTGACCATTCCCGTGATGTGGAACCCGACCAACGAGATACATGCACGGATTTTTTATACCGCCGAAGCGCTCGGAAAACTGGAAGAAATGCATTCCGCCATATTCAAGGAAATGCACCAGAACGGTAAAAAACTGACCGACCAGGGCGAAATCGAGAAACTGTTTGCAGAGTTTGGCGTGTCATCCGAGCAGTTCAACCAGACATTCCGGTCTTTCGCAGTGGAAAGCAAACTCAAGCGGGCCAGGAATCTCACCCGCCGTTATCGTGTCAGGGGTGTGCCGCTGCTGGTTGTCAACGGCAAGTACACCATTGACGGACCGGAGGTCAAGAGTTTCGACGATCAGCTGGCTGTCGCCGGGGAACTCATCGAAAGAGAACGGCAACGCCAGTAGCGTCCTCCACCGGTCATCCGGTATCGGGATCGGTGCAGGCGGCGTGGGCCGCTTGTGCCGAGACTGTGTCCCGCATGGACGCGGGACGCAAGCCCCCATGGATGGGTTCACGGCGGGTCTCGGCACAAGCGGCCCACGCCGCCTGCACCGATCCCGATACCGGACTGCTGTTTAGTTAGCAGTTGATCCAGCCTGAATCGCCGTCCGCGTAGTGTTCCTTTTTCCAGATCGGCACACGGTGCTTGATCTCGTCGATAATATAGCGGCAGGCCTTGAAGGCCGCATCGCGATGGTGCGCGCTGACCCCCACCCATACGGCCATATCGCCGATTTCAAGCGCACCGACCCGGTGAACGCATAAGGCACTGCTGATCTCGAACTTCTGCCGGGCCTCTTCCAGCACCCGTTGTCCTTCCTTGCGCCCCAGTTCCTCATATGCCTGGTATTCGAGCCGGACTACCGGCCGGTTGTCGTTATGGTTCCGGACCCAGCCTTCGAAGCTGACGAAACCGCCACAGGCATCGTCGATCAGCAATTGCCGGTAGCGCGCCGGATCCAGGGGATCGGCGGAAAAGCCGAAACTGCTCATCCGCCGGCCACCGGCGGGATGAACACCACCGCATCGCCGTCGGCCAGACGGCTGTCCAAGTCGGCAAACTCCTGGTTGATCGCCACCTTCATACTGCCGATCGCAGGAAATGAATGACGGCCGGACAGTTCCGCGTACAGCTCCGCCGCCGTACCGGCATCCGTTTCGATATCTTCATTGGCCCTGCCTGCATGCTCTCTGAGCATGGCGAAAAATTCGACCCGTATACGAATCATGATGTCACCAATCACGCCGTTGACCGCTCTTGAAAATGGATCATAGCAGCGCGATCAGGCGGCAAACAGGGCCAGGCCGGTTCCGGGCGGGCGCGCCGACGGTATTGTTTGCAGCGCACACAAGCCCGCCCATCGCTTCTATCCACGTCGTCAATAAGTATTTTCCGAAGGCCCGTAAGCAAATCACCGAATAACCATGAACACCGGTTTGCGGCGAGAATCGTGCTTGGATTATGAAAGACAAACCATCCGGCTGACCATAGTCAGCTGGCCCAGGTTCTGAGGATAGGCGCCAAGCTCCCCCGTCCATACATTCGATATTGGCGCTTATCCTCCTTATTTTTCCGATCTCTTCCTGCAATCAACGCTCATCTTGATAGAATGGGGTATCGAATCCCCGGTATTTCGTTGAGCGCATATGGACAAGGAGACGGCCAGCAACACCTCTCTGCCCGAGCAATCGGGCCAGGCAGCTCCGAGCCGGGACTTCGAAACCGACCTGGCAGCAGCGGAATTCGAAGCGCTGCTCGATGCAACCGTCGATGCGATTGTAGTCTGCAACAGGAAAGGCATCATCATCCGCTTCAACAAGGCAGCGGAGCAGATGTTCGGCTATTCGAGCGTGGAAGTGCTGGGAAAGTCCCTGAACTGCCTGGTTCAGGGGGCAGATGCGGAACATCATGACGAGTACGTCAGGAAGTACGTCGAGACCGGGGTGCGCAAGATCATCGGAATCGGCCGGGAGGTGCGTGCCAGCCATCGGGACGGCAGCACATTTCCCGCGGCGCTGTCGGTTGGCGAAGCCCGGGTCAACAACCGGATACGATTCGTCGGCCTGATGCGCGACCTGTCGGAGGAAAAACGAATCCAGGAAGAAGCCCTCCGGCATCGCGAACAGATGATGCATACCAGCCGGCTGACAACCATGGGAGAGATGGCAGCGGCGATCGCCCATGAAGTCAACCAGCCACTCAGCGCCATCGCTACCTATACGGCGGCATGCGTCCGCCTGCTCAACCAGGACCGGGACAATCGCGATGACATCACCAGCGCCCTGGAGGAAATCGGCGTACAGGCGCACCGGGCGGGAGAAGTCATCCAGAGAATGCGGCATTTCACCCGCAGCAGGGAATTTGCGCGGGGTGCGGTCAATATCCACAGCCTGATCCAGGAAATACTGGCGCTGGCGGAGCTGGATGCGAATGCCAACAGCGTGGAGCTGACGATTAACGTGGCCGACGATTTGCCGAAACTGACCGTTGACGGCGTGCAGATCCAGCAGGTGATCCTGAACCTGTTGCGAAACGGTGTGGATGCCATGGCCGAAACCCCTGTGGGGCAGCGCAAGCTTGGCCTGAACGTCTATCTGGAGAGTGCGGAAATGGTGCGGTTCGATATCTCCGACCGGGGCCAAGGTGTCAGCGAAGAGGCACAGAAAAAACTGTTTACACCCTTTTTTACGACCAAAAAACTCGGCATGGGCATGGGGCTGGCCATTTGCCGTTCGATCATTTCGACACATGGCGGTAAACTGGACTACTACAACAATCCGAAATCCGGTGATAATCCCGGTATCGGGGCGACTTTCTTTTTTACGCTGCCGACCAACGTCACGCCCGACGATAATCCGGCTGCAGCAGGGGAGTAGGCATCAGATGGCCGACCAATGTGTTTACGTTGTTGATGACGATAAAGCCGTTCGCGACTCGCTGGCCCTGTTACTGAAGTCCATCGGACTCCAGGCAAAGCTGTTCGAATCGGCCCAGGACTTTCTTGACGAATACAGCCCGGACTGGATGGGCTGTATCATCCTCGACATTCGAATGCCCGGCATGAGCGGCCTGGAGCTGCAAAAAAAGCTGATCGAGCTGCAGTGCGCGATGCCGATCACTTTCGTCACCGGGCATGGCGATGTCCCGATGGCCGTTGAAGCGATGCAGGACGGTGCGTTTGACTTCATCCAGAAACCTTTTCGAGACCAGGAGCTGCTGGATCGAATCAACCGGGCGCTTAACTGGGATTCGGAGCATCGCACCGAAGAGCAGCGCAAGCGGGCCGTGCAGCAACGCTACGCCACACTGACGCCCAGGGAAAAAGAGGTCATGGACTGCGTGGTTCGCGGGCTGGCCAACAAGGTCATCGCCATGGACCTGGACCTCAGCCAGAGAACGGTGGAAATTCACCGTGCCCGGGTCATGGAAAAAATGGGGTCAAAATCGCTGGCAGACCTGGTACGAATGTCGTTGCTGAACCAGCCCTCGGCCTGACCCGCACCCGGAGCATGATGTGAACGACGATCGTATTGAACCCGCTGAAGCAGCGATCCGTGAATCGCTGCTTCAGCACAAGGCGGAGCTTGAAAAACGCGTCAGAATAATCCACGAGCACGCGCGTGACCCGCTCGATGCCGACTCTTCCGAGCAGGCGGCCCAGCTGGGCAATGTCGCGGTCGTGACGGCACTGGAAACAGAGGCCAAAGAAGAACTGGCGGCAATCGATGCAGCGCTGCAAAGGCTGGCAGCCGGCACCTATGGCGATTGCATCAGCTGTGGCGAACCCATCAGCACGGAACGGCTGAAGGCACGTCCCGCCTCGCTGGAGTGCTTGGACTGCGCCGAGCTAAGGCAGGCCCGTTAGCCCTGTTCCTGTGTTTCCCGGCCCGCTGCCGGCTTCCAGTCATACGGATCCCAGGCTACGGGCTGGTGAGCGAGATGCTCGGTCAGCAGATCGATAACGCGGTCGCTGTCGATGCCTGTCAGCCCTTTTCCGTCGAGATGAAGCCGCGGTATCACATCGTCCGCTTTGTCGAGCTGCCAGCGGTCTCCACCGGTTTCCAGCCGGTTCAGCTCTGCGCACAGCTGGTCCAGACGGACACGCAGCACAGGGCGGCGTGAAGCCAGCCGCACCCAGGTCTCATACCGGTATTGAAACTCCAGCCTGCGGCCCTGGATGCGCAGCAGCCTCGTGCAGTCCGTTGCCTTGTGTATGGCAAAAGGATGCACGGCCGCCAGCTCTGTCTCAAAGTAGCGCTTGACCGGACGCAACGGCAGCTCATCCGGAATACGAACAACAGCCAGGTCATGTTCCGGCAGCTCTTCGACCTGTACCAGGCCACTGTCCAGCCAGTGCAGGCTTTCTGTCAGGTGCGCATCCTGTTCCTTCCAGAAAGACTCATAAGCATCCAGGCTGGCCAGCAATACCGGCAACAGGCCCAGCGTTTGCAAATACATCGCAGCGGTATTCTCCGCTGCATCGCCGGCGAAGGTTGCGGCGGGAAAAGGCGACGAGAGATGACAGCCGTAGGCCTCCAGGACGAAGCACAGCCGGGCGGCCTCCGGAGAGCGGAACCTGCCGAAATCTCCTGCATAGGAGGCATCGATCAGCAGTTCCCGGTGTTCCAGCGCAAGCTCGGGCTCACACATGGCAAATACGCTGAACAGTCCGTCCTCATCGAAATGATTGTTCGAAACGATTTCAACCGGCCAGCGTCCTTCGGACTGGTCAAGCCAGGCAAACACGGTCTCGGTCGAAGTATCCCGGCGCAAATGTTCCGGAGTACGATTGACCGGCCAGTGCGACAGGTTCAGCACGGTCGACGGCAAGGGCGCACCATCTACAATGATATGCGGATGATCGCCGACCTGGTCATATGGAATATAGCGGCAGGACACGGGATACCTAAACGCCCGGACAATTATTCAGGCAATTATTCAATTCAGTATCCTCAGATCGTCTTCTTCCATGTCTCGTCAGCCCGGTTCACTCCGGCCGGAAGCGCAAGTATGACCCACTACGAGCCCCGATCACAATTCCCGGAGCGGCTCTGAATTCGGCACAGCCGATCGTAGAATACGCCCGGATTTTCCACCGGTATGAAATGGCCGGCATCCGGTATGAACACCTGTTCAATATCCCGCAGCGCCGCCAGTTCAGCCTGGCATCGACAGGTTTCCGCATACACGAAGGCCGTTTCGCACGGAGCCGCAAGTAACCGAGCAGGCAATTCCTGCGTATCGACCCAGTGCATCAGCGAACAGGCGCTGCGATAGAAGGCCACCGGGTCTGCCCGGTCGAGATCGAACAGCGCGCGGCGGGCGGGCGACAACGAGGCTTTGTATTCGGGCAGGAACTGCTGTTCGAACTGCGCAAAACTCATGGCGCTGATTTTTGCCGTAATACCGCAACTCTCGCGCATCAGGCGCGCCTCAACCAGTACCAGGCTTTGCAAACGCGCCAGGCTGCGGCGCGGGATCAGAACGGCTATCGTGCCACCCAGGCTGTGCGCGACAAGATGAATGCGGCGCGATGCATGCTGATCGATCAGCGCAGCCAGTATCCTGCCCTGCTGCTCAAGGTCGTGGGAAAAGTTCTCCGGCCGTGAAGACCGCCCGAACCCGGGCAAATCCAGGGCCAGCAACGACTGGTCCCGAAAATCCTCACTCTGCCATGCCTGCGCAAAACTGTGTTTGCTGCAGGCCAGGCCATGGACGAAAACCGTCAGATCGGATCCCGTGTCCCTGTGCCAGGCAGACAGATGAAACCGTTGTCCATCCACCGTCTGGCCGATCATTGTCTCCGGCATGATCATCGCTGTGTGCCATGACTCCTGATAGCTGTCACGCCGGTATTATCAGGCCGGATGGATACAATCAGCCAGCAGAAGAGAACCTGTGCCCGGCCGCAACCAGTATCGCTTCGGCCTCGGCCAGCCGGCCCCTTTTTATCAACAGGTAGTCCGTATCGAAAGTCGAAATGACGAACACACTGAGACCCGCCGTGGCCAGCGGCCGGACCAGTGAAGCAATGACCCCTGTCTGGGAAAATGCCAGCGGCCCGGCAACTTCGAGCGCCGCCCAGTCCGGCTCGAACTCGACATGATCCGGCACCAGCCGCTGTTCGCAGACTACGGACAATTCGTTTCCGGTGCGGGTCACGGAAAAAAAACCGCCCCCGATCCATGCCGGCAGGGGCTCTTCGGGCCCCAGCCTGGCGATGGCAAGCCTCCCCGGCAACACCGACAGACAATGCCGGTTACCGCTTTGCATCGCTCACCTGTGCCGGTTCGACAAGGGCGAGATAAAACAGCACGCCCGCTACCGCTGCCAGCGCATGTTTCACTGAATGTCCACTCAGTACCTGCAGCAAAGAATAGATCCGGGCGTCCTGCCATTCGGCAAGCTTTGAGGCCAGGTAAAACCCGAGCATGCCCCAGATATACGCCGGCCTGAAAACACCCGAGCGAAATTTCCACAGCATGATCGGAACAAGCACCATCGGCAGAAACTGCACCAGCGCATAGAGACGCAGATCCCCTCTGCCCGCGGTCTCGGTCAGGCGCCAGTAGACGACCGACCCCGCACCGACGAGAATCAGCGGCAACAACAGGCGGCGCCCCCAGCCCGGCGAAACGGAGGTGCCAAGAATGAAGCTGAAAAATGCCATAAACGCGATGCTCATCGGCAACCGGTCCCACAGCAGCGTGTCATTGGAAGGGTTCAGGTGGTACCAGGCCGAACCCACGCCAACCAGCGCAAAGCCGGCGAAAAAAATTCCGCAGGCGAGGCGGCATGGGCCAAGACCGGCAGGGCACCTGTCTGAAAGAACCAGGAAAAGGCCCAGCCCGCCGATCGGCAAAAAGAAAACATTGGATACGACATTCCAGAAATTCGGAATGCCGAGTATCAGCCGGTCATCGGCAAACAGATGATACTGCGGATCCTGGGGAATGGCGGGCAGAAAAAATGTTGCGACCACCGCCACCAGCGCCACGCCGACCAGAGCCCTGATCCCGATACCACCGTTGAGGCCGGGATCAGGCATGTGATTCAGGGGCCCCGCGCCGGGCCTTGCAAAGACACCCGGAAACATGACTGTAGCGGTCATGTCTCACGAAACGATAATCTGAACCGCAAACAGCAGCCACATGGCGGCCAGCAACAGCAGACTCAGCACGAAAAGACGGAACCTGACCATAACCTTGTTGGAAGTCAAATGTACGTAGCTGTGCAGATATCTCGCCGCTACGTACATCCATGCGAGGCCTGTCAGCAAACCGTCTGCCTGGCCTGTAACGAAAATGAAGATCGCCACGACATAGAATAAAACCGGCGTTTCGAACAAATTAATGACGTGCCGCGAAACAATCCTGAGCGACTCCGGCTCTTCGTTATCGCGATAAGCGCGAAAGAATGCCGGATCGATCTGTTGGTCGCGCACTGCAGCGAAACGCCGGACGCCCAGTATCGCGATAGCCGCCATGGTCAGCAGCACCATTGCCAGAACAGGATAGATGATTGCCATCAACGCCTCCCGACAGCGAAACTATTCGCCTGTCGTGCCTCCCCATTTTTCCTGAAAAGCCTTTAATGCCTCACTCTGCACCGCCGAATGGCGATTCGAAAGCAGCAACGACGAGGGCGAACAGGTGCGCGCCCTGAGCAGGCCAAGATCCACCGCTGCATCGAACAGGCTGGGATACCATGCTTCCCAGTTCGGCAGCAGTGCTTCGACTCTGTCACGCAGTGTCATCGGTAATTTCCGGCAGATACAGCAAGACGCTAAAGACCCTTTTCCATACGTAAATGAGGGATACCGACTTCCAGAAACTGCTCGCCCGTCACCCGATATCCCAGCCTATTATAAAATGGCACCGCCTCGATGCGTGCATGCAGCACTATTTTTCGCACTTTTTTCGCCAGCATCTGCTGCTCTACTTCTCTTATCAGCATCGTTCCAAGCCCGCAACGCTGGTAATCGCTGCACACCGCCATTTGCCGGATCCTGGCAGAACCGTCGTTTTCGACGATCACCACGGCGCAGGCGACGATTTCCCCCTGCTCAAAGATACCGAAGTGCAACTGGGCACGTTCCGCTTCCAGGTCCTCTGCGTACAGATCGAGGCCCAGCGGCTCACGCAGCACTTTCTGGCGCAGCGCGCATTCCGCCGCGTACTCTGCAGACCCGTGTTCGACAGGCTGAAACCGGCAGGATCGTTCCGGAGCACCGGCTTCCGCCATCAGTTCCGCCGCTCCAGCCTGACGTAGCGGCCGTCGACGAAGCCGCTGAACACCTGGTTGATCAGGGGATGGGAAACCTGCTCACCGGAGTGGTCGCATTCGAGGTTCCGTTCCGCCACATAGGTTTCGTGGATGCCGTTATGAACCAGGATACGGTACCAGGGCCGGTCTTTTGGCGGCCGGGACTGTGCCATCTTCCGGTACCACTCATCGGACTGCATGAACTGCGGATCGATATCGTAGACAACACCCCGGTAATCGAACAGCTTATGGTGCACGAGATCGCCAATCGAAAAACAGGCATTGACCATCATATCGTTCAAGCGCCCGGACCACCCGGGCACAGGCAGGCATCCGCCTCGATTTCCACGAGAATCTGCGGGGCAATCAGGGCGCTGACCTCCACCATGCTGGTCGCCGGGCGGATGTCGCCGAAAAACTCGTTGTGAACACGACCGACCTCCTCCCACGCGCCGATATCGATCACATACATCCGCGTTCGAACGACATCAGACAGGCCTGCACCGGCCTGTCGCAAAATCGCTTCGATATTCCTGATACATTGCCGCGTCTGCTCGGCGATATCGCCGTGACCGACTATTTCACCGTCAGCACCGGTCGCTGTCGTGCCGGAAACATGTATGTACGAGCCGGCACGCACTGCCCTGGAATAGCCGACCAGCGGCTCCCATTTGGTACCGGAGCCCAGATTCTCCCGCTTCATTCTGCTGCCCCGGTACACACCGGGCGATCAATCGCCACCGGACCGGTGCGTCGTCTCGACCTCAAACAAGACCTGCACGGAAGACATGTACCTGATCTCGTCGAAAGTACCGGTCTGCATGGCCTGGTCCATCGCCATCCCGCCTTCCATATCGGACAGCGCCAGCGATTCCACCTGCGCCCGGCGGCGCATCGGTTGCGGGCGGGCGGTCGAAACCGAAAAAGAAACCGGCCTCAGGGAAAGCCCCAGCTGCGTTTCGTAAAACTGCCGCTCTTCCATGACTTTATCCATAGCCTTTTGCCGAACCTTTTTCTCGAACTCGTCCTTTTGGCTGTGCTCAAACTCCGTCTGGGAAACCTGGATTTCCTTCTGCCGGTCTGCCACTGCCGCGACGGCCTGAAATTGCTCCTCGCTTTCCACGACCACAACGATGGTATTGATCACTTCAAAACTGCTGGGCGCTTTTCCGAACCAGCCGTACTGCGGCGAAGTCGAAAATTTCGAGGCACGGATGTCGTCAGATGAAATTCCTGCAGCAGAAAATTCCTGGATGGTCCTGAGCCGCAGGGACCGGTTCAGCCGGATCGCTTCCGCCAGCGATTTGTGTTCCGTCGTCACGGTCAGGCTGACCCTGGCGCGATCGGTATAGGCGTTCTCGGTCGCTGTCTGGCGAATCGAAACGGTGCGCGTTTCGGATTGCAGATATTGTTCCAGCTCCTGCGGGCTCCCACGAAGCTCCGGCGCCGCCGCCGCTGTCGCAGAGAAAAGGACGAGGGCTATCAGTACATACGATTTTCTCAACACCTGTTGCTCCTGCAAGGCCGGCTGACCGTCAGCTTCCGTACTTCATTCTACTTCTTTGCGGCGATTCAACATAATGCGTCCACCAGCCGGGATGAAGTTCACATTTTGGCCATTATTCCGGCGATTAAGTGAAACAACAACTGTGCCGCCGGACCAGGCCGCTATAGTGATTCAGTCTCAAATAAAAATAACAATAATTATGAGCATCCTGAAATTTCCAGTGCGGACACCGCCATCCGCTGATCGCCACTATGACTCGGCAATTGCCGGCTGGGACCCGTATATCGTGTCGATTGCCACCGAGGCTGCCTCGTACACTTTATCCAGGCCCTGCGAACGCAAGGCGGCAAGGCCGTTGAACTCGATCAGCAGAAGGGCGATTCTTCTCGCGCGGCTGAAAAAACGCTGATTACGCCGCCTCGCTGCGCTCGTCACCCCTGCGGGGCGCCTGCGGCGTCCAAATTCGCTGCGCGAATTTGTCGAACGAAGGTGCTCTTCCGGGCTGGACGCGCCATACCGGCAGGCTCCCTTTGGGAGCCTGGGATACTTCGGCGCGACAGGATTGATTCCTCGCTGCGCTCGTCACCCCTGCGGGGCGCCTGCGGCGTCCAAATTCGCTGCGCGAATTTGTCGAACGAAGGTGCTCTTCCGGGCTGGACGCGCCATACCAGCAGGCTCCCTTTGGGAGCCTGCTGGTATGGCGCGCCCGACAGGATTCGAACCTGTGACCCCTGCCTTCGGAGGGCAGTACTCTATCCAGCTGAGCTACGGGCGCGGAGAAATGTTTTGAATGATCCGATGTGGTTCCCCACTGTAGAGTCAGTTGATGAGAATTTCCAGCCCGGGGGGCCGTGTTTGCGCTGCGCCATGACGGAAACTTGCAGCAGCGGCTGTTGCAGGCGATGCTTTGCATATGGGCAGTGAACCTACACCACGGGACGTTTTTCTGGATATTTTCGATGGCGCTCCCGTGCGCGAACTGGCGGCCGGTGAATTCCTGATCAATGCCGGCGCCCGTGCCGACCAGGTATTCAATATCGTGGATGGTACGCTGATGATCAGCCGTACCGGGCGGGACGGGCGGCGCCAGGTGCTGAGTTTCGTATTTCAGGACCATTTCGTCGGGCTGACGGCATCCGATCACTACTATTTTACGGTCCAGGCCATTACACCGGCCCGGGTCGCCTGCACCTCCAGGCAGGCCCTCACCGAAAAGCTGGAAAGCGACTCGGAAGTGGAAAAAGCCTTTTTGCAGATGGTGTTCAGGGTTGTGGAAGATATGCTCGACACGGTCTACAGCCTTGGGCAGCGCACCGCAATCGAAAGACTGGCGGTATTCCTGCTCCATCTGCGCAATGAGCGCCGTCCGCTGGAAGCCAACGATGAAGCCACAGACCAGCCCAGCGAGGTCGCACTGCCGATGACCCGTGAGGACATTGCCGATTTTCTCGGGCTGAAGAAAGAAACCGTTATCCGCGGCTTCGCCGAACTGGAGAAACGCGGGTTGATCATTCGTTCCGGCAGTCACTGCACGCTGATCACGAACCTCGAGGCGCTGCGTACGCTGGCCGGGGTCATGGATTTCACTTCGCCACAAAGGCTGGCGAGCAGTTAGACACCCGAAGATCCATCGTAACTCATTGATTTAACCGCTTGCGGAAGAAATCCGGCAGCTGGTCTGGTGGAACTATCAGCTTAACCCTATACTTGCGCTGCCTGAGGCCGGAAGGATCTCAACAGGCTTTTTTGTAACCATGTTTCTAGTCGGGAAGGAAAAATCGTGAGTAACCAGGATCATAAGTTTTTTGATTTGTTCATGCTGGTTATTGGTATTCTGGTTGGCATCACCATCATCATTTTTTTCCTGGCTCGCTATATGGCCAGCGAAACCCAGGACCGGCATATCGTCGAAGGCGCCATCTACCAGCAACAGATTGCCGATCGCATCAAGCCCGTGGGGTCTGTTGCCCTGCCGGGAGACCAGGCCGGACAGAATGAAAAGGCTGCAGCCAAAGCCGCTGCTGCCGCTCCGGTCGCCGCAACCCTTTCCGGACTGGAGGTATTCAATACCGCCTGTGCCGCCTGTCATGGACCCGGCATTGCCGGGGCCCCGAAAGTCGGCGATGCGGCTGCCTGGGCCGATCGCATCGCAACCGGCATGGATAAACTCAAAGAGCACGCTGTCACCGGGTTCCAGGGCAAGACAGGCTTCATGCCGCCCAAAGGCGGCCGCGCCGATCTGTCTGACGATGAGATCCACAGTGCTGTTGAATACATGGTGTCCGAGTCTCAGTAGCCGTTCGGCCTGACGGAAGCCGGCGCGCTTCCAGCCAATAGCTGATCGCGTCGGAATCGATCGCACCAGCGGCGCCCGGTCATATCCCCCCGAAAGACGCCCGCCGATGTCAGAGGGCAGGGGGCTGGCCACCATTTCAACTTTGCCACAGACCAGGTCCGGGAAATCGTGCCAATCGCCCGGCATTGCGCGCCCGCTGTCCCCTTTGTCGGGATGGCTCCCTGCGGTCCGCTTTATTCCCTCCAAAGGGGACAGCGGCCACACAATGCCTGGTTTTGGGGCGAGACTCGCAATCTGGAGTATGACCGTACGACTCGACGGACGGCAGGGCTAGCAACCCGGAGCACGCTCGGCCCGCAACGCCAGCGCCTCGGTGATATGACACACCCGGATGGCGGGATCGTCGCCGCCGTCGAGATCGGCGATGGTGCGCGCCAGGCGCAGCACGCTCACCTGCGCCCGCCCCGACAACGCAAAACGTTCCGCCGCGGTGCGCAGTACCTTGCGGCCCTGAGTATCGGGGATGCACCATTGCTGCGTCCGCCCTTCGTCGAGGTGCGCGTTCAGACAGCCCGATCGGCGCCGCTGCAAACGGACGGCGCGTTCCACGCGGCTGCGAATCGCCTGCGAAGATTCACTGGCCGGCGCAGCGTCACTGTCCCGGGGCATCAGTTCCCGGCTGAGCACCAGGCGCATATCGATACGATCGAGAAACGGCCCGGAAACCCGATGCTGATAGCGCATGACCTGGTCGGGACTGCAGCGGCAAAGGTGTTTGGGATCGCCGGAAAACCCGCAGGGACAGGGGTTCATCGCGGCGATCAACTGAAACCGGGAGGGAAACTCTACCGTCTGGCTCGCCCTGGCGATGGTGACACGGCCCGATTCCAGTGGCTCGCGCAGCGTTTCGAGCACCGGATGCGAGTACTCGGGCAACTCATCCAGGAACAATACGCCATTGTGGGCCAGCGAAATCTCACCAGGGCGCGGATTGCTGCCACCACCGACCAGCGCAATGGCCGATGCCGTGTGATGCGGCGCACGGAAAGGACGCTTGCGCCACAGTGACTCCCCAACCGGCCCCAGCAGTGAGTACACCGCTGCGGTCTCCACCGCTTCATCGTCCGTCATGTCGGGCAACAAACCCGGCAAGCGGCGCGCCAGCATACTTTTGCCGGTGCCCGGCGGTCCTACCAGCAACAGGTTGTGGGCGCCGGCGGCGGCAATCTCCAGCGCCCGCCGCGCCTGAAACTGGCCGCTGACATCCAGCATGTCCTCACCCGGAGCCGGCGCAGGCACGTCGGCACGGACACCTCCGGACAATGCCTCCTCACCACGCAGGTGACGCACGACATCCAGCAAATGATCCGCCAGCAAAACTGTCTCCGTGCCCAGCAATGCAGCCTCTGCGGCACTGGCGGCAGGAACGATGCAGGTATGCGCAGCCCGCTTTGACTGTATCAGCGCCGAGAGCAGGCCGGTGACGGGACGCAGCCTGCCGGAAAATGCCAGTTCACCGAGAAACTCGCAGCCTTCCAGGGGCTCGGCGGGAACCTGGCCGCTGGCCGCCAGCACCGCGATGGCGATGGCAAGATCGAAGCGGCTGCCGCTTTTGGGCAAATCGCCCGGCGCCAGGTTGACGATCACTTTTCCGTCGGGAAACCGGAACCCGGATTGCTCGATCGCAGCCCGGACACGCTGGCGGCTTTCTCGTACCGCCGTTTCCACCAGCCCGACAATACCGAGCATGGGCAGGCCGCCGCTCACCGTCACTTCTACTGTGACCTGCGGGGCCGCCATGCCGGTTCGGGCACGCGTCAGTACCGTTGCCAGTTGCGTTGCCATCGCCATGCAACCGGTTCAACGGCCTGTCAGGTATCGTCGCTGCGGCCCTGCAAAGCCGCCAGGTCTGCCTCCAGGCGTGTGAGTTTCTCCCGGGTCCGCTCAAGCACGCGTCGCTGGATGTCGAACTCCTCACGAGTCACCAGGTTCATGTTTTCCAGGGATGACCTGAGAATGGCCCTGAAGTTCTGCTCAAGATCGAGCTGGGCGCTGCGCAGGCCATCGGGCATGACGCTGCGGACACTGGCAGCCAGGTTTTTGGCAAGATCGCTGATAAGTTCCTTTTCCACATTTACCTCTGTTGTGTTTGCACCATGGGATGGCAATCGATAGCGAAGCGCCCCACGCTGGTGCATTTCAACCACGCCATTTGCGCACCGGATCCGTAAGCCGCTGAAATCGGACGACTTACATTAACTGGCACGGAATCTGCTTTATACGCCAGGTGACCGTTCAATTAAACCTGAACCGTCATCAATGGTGACGTCCGGTCCAAGGTTCTGCAATACCGATAAACAGGGGGAAACATGAAGAAAGGTCTGACCATGCTGCTGGGATTGAGCAGCTTTTTTGCCACGGTTGCCCACGCTGTCGACTACTCGGCCAATATCGGCTGGGCCAGTGAATACATTTACCGGGGTATCCCTCAGAAAGATTCCTCCGTTTCGCTGGGTCTCGACATGGAACACCAGGGGTTCTATGCGGGCACCTGGGCGGCCGACGTCGGCCAGGGGGCAGAGGTCGATCTTTACCTGGGCTACGGCGGCGAATTCGAGAACTTCAGCTACGGTGTCGGGGGTACCGGTTATTTCTATACCGATAACTTCGATGACACCTACAAGGAACTGAACCTGAGCCTCGGCTATGCCTTCATCACGCTGGACGTGGCGCTGGGCGTCTGGGACGCATTCGATGCACCATCCGAGGATTACACGTTCACTTCACTGACTGCCGAGTACTCGGATTTCTACGCCATCTGGGGCCGGTTCAGCCAGGACTTCGACGGCGATTACGTTGAAGTAGGCTACGGCACGGAAATCGCCTCGGTCGATGTGGGCGTCAGCTGGATCTATGGCACCAGCAGGCTGCTTGGAGGTGACAGCGACAACAGCATCATACTGACGGTCGGCAAAAGCATCTCTTTCGCGAAGTAAGCCCGGGAGCGTATCGAAATGAAACTGATTACCGCCATCGTCAAGCCCTTCAAGCTGGATGACATTCGCCAGGCAGTTGCCGACATCGGCATACAGGGCATCACTGTCACCGAGGTAAAGGGGTTTGGCCGCCAGAGAGGTCACACCGAACTGTACCGGGGTGCCGAGTATGTCGTGGATTTCCTGCCGAAAACGAAAATTGAAATGGCTGTCGATGAAAGCCTGGTCGAGCAGGTCATCGAGGCAATTATCGCCGCTGCCAGAACCGGAAAGATCGGCGACGGAAAACTGTTCGTCACCAGCCTCGATGAGGCGATTCGCATCCGGACCGGCGAAACCGGCGCACAGGACGTGTGATACACGCGTCCGGAAAAAAAGAAATCATTGATAGCCGAATAATCTGAACAAGGAGCAAACCAAGTGGATCGAGTAGTCGAACTCAGTTACGCCCTGGACACCTTTTATTTTCTGATCTGCGGGGCACTGGTGATGTGGATGGCAGCGGGATTCACCATGCTTGAAGCGGGACTCGTCCGGGCAAAAAACACCGCCGAAATACTGACCAAGAACGTTGGGCTCTACGCCATTGCCTGCATCATGTACATGGTCTGCGGCTACGGCATCATGTACGGGGACGGTAACGGCTTCATTCCCGGCATCAGCATGCTCTCGGGCGCCGACCATTCCGTGGCAACGGTCCTTGCCGGCGACGAGTATTACTCGAAGCTGTCGGACTTTTTCTTCCAGGTCGTGTTTGTCGCCACGGCCATGTCCATCGTTTCCGGTGCGGTTGCCGAGCGCATGAAGCTGTGGGCATTCCTGGGGTTTGCGGTGGTACTGACCGGGTTTATCTATCCGGTGCAGGGTTACTGGAAATGGGGCGAGGGGTTTCTTCACCAGTGGGGCTTTCTCGATTTTGCCGGCTCGGGCGTGGTGCATATGTGCGGGGCCGCGGCGGCTTTGGCCGGTGTGATCGTGCTGGGACCGCGCAAGGGCAAGTACCGGTCCGATGGTGCCGTGCAGGCCATCCCGGGCTGCAATCTGCCGCTCGCCACGCTGGGCATGCTGATTCTGTGGCTGGGATGGTTCGGCTTCAACGGCGGGTCGGAGCTGAAAATTTCCGATGTCGGCGAAGCCAACAGCGTTGCGATGGTTTTTGTGAACACCAATATGGCCGCGGCCGGCGGACTGGTATCCGCTTTGCTGCTGGCACGCCTGTGGTTCGGCAAAGCCGATTTGACCATGGCCCTCAACGGTGCGCTGGCCGGGCTGGTAGCGATCACCGCCGAACCACTCACCCCCACGCCGCTGCTGGCGACGTTCATCGGCATCGTGGGCGGCCTGATCGTGGTACCGACCATCGTGACCATGGACAGAAAATTCCGGATCGACGATCCGGTCGGGGCGATTTCCGTCCACGGCGTCGTCGGTATCTGGGGCCTGCTGGCGGTAGCCATCAGCAACCACGAGTCCGGAATTCTCAACCAGCTGGGCGCCCAGCTCACGGGCATCGTGGTCATTTTTGCGTGGGTCTTCGGCACCAGCTTTGCCATCTGGAAACTGATCGATGCTATCGTGGGTATCCGGGTATCCGAGGAAGAGGAGTACGAGGGCGTGGACCTGGGAGAATGCGGGCTGGAAGCTTATCCGGAATTCGCCGAAGCCCCCGAGTGACCGGAAATTCGACATAAATACCTTATAAAACAAATGATTACAGGCACTCGCTTAACGTGAACCCGGTCAACGCCATTTGCGGGCGTATGGTGGCATAATTCTTCGTTATAGTGGGGTGGCGGGCTGTGCCCGCCACCCGTTTCTGTCAGAGGAAGCCCATCATGAAACTCTCGAATTGCCGCTTCGCTGTTCCGGCCCGCAGTCTGTTCGCGCTGGCCGTATTGGCAGCGTTTGTGATGTACCAGCCTGCCACGGCGCAGGAGGGGAGCGTCTACAAATGGGTGGACAAAGACGGCACCATTCACTACACGGATCGGCCGCCGGTATCGGGAAATGCCGAGCTGCTTTCGATCAGCTCCAGACGAACCGACAAAAGCGCCGTGCAGGCGAGGCTGGCGAAGCGGGCCGAGGCAAACGAGGTGGCTGCGCTGCGAGAAGCCCAGCAGGCAGAAGATGCTGCAGCAGAGCAGGAAAACCAGGCCCAGATCGCGGAGCAGCGCCGGGCCAACTGCCAGCAGGCGCGCGGCACGCTGAAAAAATACGACGACGCGCACATTCTGTACAAGCCCGGTGAAAACGGAGAGCGCGAATACCTGAGTGACGCTGAAATCGATGCGGCGCGAATCGCGGCACGCCGGTCTGTCAAGGAGTGGTGCGGCGAGTAAGCCCTTGTCAGAGCGAGACAACCAGGCGACCCCGAATTCCTTCTACCTGCCCGACCTGTGCGCGCCGCTGGCAGTACTGGGCGTGGTACTGATTTCGGAACTGGTCGCGATCGTTTTTACGCTGGCCGGCCAGTCGGGCTGGCCGTTCTTTTTCCAGGCCCTGGCCAGGACCTCCCTGTTCTTCCTCTGGATGGGCCTGACGGCCGCCGCACTGCTGTGTTCGCTGCGGCCCTGGCTGTCCCGCTTTTCAACGCGTGTCGCAACACTGCTGACCGTGCTGGCCGTAACACTGAACATCGTGCTGGTTTCCGAAGCGATCTTCTGGCTTGGCTATTTCTGGGGTCCGCACATCACCGGCGATGTGTCCGGCTGGTTCCCCGCCAATCACCTGTTTTTTCTGTCGCGGAATATTGCGGTCGGCATGCTGGTGCTGTTCCTGGTTCTGCGCTATTTCTATATCGCCGATCAATGGCAAACCAATGTACAACGGGAAGCCGAAGCACGTATCCACGCACTGCAGGCCCGCATCCGGCCACATTTTCTTTTCAACAGCATGAATACCATCGCCGCACTTACACGCACCAACCCGGCCGCCGCGGAAGAAGCCGTTGAAGACCTGGCCGACCTGTTCAGGGCCTCGCTCAACGTCTCCGATGAAAAAACCCAGATCAAGCAGGAGCTTGAAACCACGCGAATCTACCAGCGCATGGAACAGCAACGACTCGGGGAACGCCTGGTCGTTGAATGGGACGTCGACAGCCTGCCCATGCGCGCGCGTATTCCGGCCCTGACCATCCAGCCACTGGTGGAAAACGCCATTTATCACGGTGTGGAACCCCTGCCAGGCCGGGGTATTGTCACTATTGACGGCCACCAGGACGGCGACATGATCTACGTTTCGGTATCCAACCCGGTACCGCGATCCGGTACCACAGCACGGCGCGGCGGCAACCAGATTGCGCTGGGCAACATACGGGAGCGGCTGAAGCTGGCTTTTGACGGCCGCGCGACGCTCGATGTGGTCAATACCGGTGAGCACTACCAGGTCACCATCTGTTTCCCCTACCAGGAATAGTCGATGACGGCCACTGTTTTCAAAGTCCTGGTGACAGACGACGAACCGCATGCCAGAGAACGCCTGTGCCGGCTGCTCGAAGACCAGAGCGAATGGCAGGTGGTCGGAGAAGCGGGTCATGGCCTGGAAGCGCTGGAATTATGCGAACGGCTGCAACCGGACATCCTGCTGCTGGACATCCGCATGCCGGAGATGGACGGCATGGAAGCTGCGCGGCACCTGGCAACGCTGGAATCGGGGCCCGCCGTCATCTTCACGACCGCCTATGACCACTATGCCATCGAAGCCTTCGAGGCACATGCCGTCGGTTATTTACTCAAACCGGTACGCCGGGAGCGCCTGATCGAAGCCTTGCGACATGCATCCAGGCTGGGCAGGGCAAGCTTGCGGGAGCTCGCCAGGGAAACTGACGCAGCACCCCGAAACAGTATCTGCGTGCGCCAGGGGGACGGGTTGAAGCTGGTTCCGGTCGACCAGGTGCTTTCTTTTCAGGCCGAACAGAAGTACGTCCGGATGTACCATCGCAAGGGTGAGGAACTGCTCGACGAATCGTTGAAAAATCTTGCTGCCGAATTCGGAGAGCGGTTCATTCGTATCCACCGCAAGGCACTGGCGGCCACAGCTTACCTGGACCGGCTGGAAAAAAGTCACGATGGCGGCCACCGCATCTGGTTACACCACGTCGCGGAACCGTTGCCGGTCAGCCGCCGTCATATCGCCGCAGTCAGGCAATGGCTTAAAGGACGCAGGTAAGCGGGCCGGGTGCGCTGTTCGACCCGGCAAATTTTTCTACACCAGCCGACTGATCACTGGCAAAATGGACAATTGTTTATCCGCAGAACGACGTCATGAAACAGGACGACACACAGACAGCCGAAACAGCCGCTGAAGGAAACTCCGGCCCGGACACCACGCCGGACAACAGGCCGGATGCCGAACCGGATGCCACAACCCGCACCGGCGCAGACAGCGGTGACAAAAGCGACTCCGGCCCGGAGCCGGATTCCGGGGAGAACACACCCGACCGCCAGAATGCAGGCCCGGAAACCCCGGCCAGTGAACGGCAGAAATCCGGGCTGTGGAAGGCTGTCCTGCTGACCGCACTGCTGGTCGCAGCGAGTGCCGGCGGCGGCTTCTACTGGTGGCAACAGCAAAACAGCAACGACCTGGAACAGCTCATCGACACGCTGCGCACGCAGATCGAGCAACAGTCAGCCGGGCTGGGCCGCCTGCAGGTGCAGGTCGAGGCCCTTGGCGCCGAGACCGGCCAGGTGGACGCGATCGCCGTCCGGCTTGCCGAGCGCATCAGCCTGCAGGAACGGCAGATCGAGGAATTACCGCTGAGAATCAGCCGCCTGGAGCGCGCCATCGACAATCTGCCGAACATCGATGCAAACGCCCGGCGCGGGTGGATGCTGGCAGAGACCGCATACTACCTGCGCATCGCCAACAGCCAGGCATCGCTGGTCGGCAATACGGACGTGGCCCTGAAGGCACTGCAACTGGCCGACGAGAAACTGCGTGACCTGGGCGACCCGGCGCTGGGCCCGGTACGCGCCGTATTGAGCGACGAAATGACCCTGCTCAGAGGCATGCCAAACCCCGATATCGAGGGAATCGTGCTGACTTTGCAAAGCCTGGACGGAATGCTGAGCACGCTGCCGCTGAAAGACAGCGCGCCCGATCGGTTCGGCAAGGATACCGGCACTTCCGACGATGAAGACTCCGGTCTGGACCGGGCGTGGCGCATGATACGCCAGGCTTTTTCCAGCATTGTCAGCGTCAAACCCAGTGAGGAGGCGGTCACGCCGCTGATGTCGGCCGAAGAAAATGCTTTGCTGGTGCAAGGCCTGAGCCTGGAGCTGAAAATGGCCCAGCTGGCACTGTTGCGAAATGAAACAGGCGCCTTTCGACACTCTCTGAGCTCTGTACGCTCAGGCCTGGTTCGCTATTTCAACAGCAGTGCGCCAAGCGTGTCCGCTGCACTGGGGACGATCGATGAACTCATGTCCGCAGAACTTGTACGGGATGTTCCGGATATTTCCGGCTCGCTGACACTGTTGCGGCAACTGGGCGGTGAGGCAGTCGTACCGTGAGACCTGCGCCATGAGACCTGTACCATGAGACTGGGCCTGCTCATCGTTGTGTTCCTGGCTTTCGGGTCGGTCGCAACCCATTTCCTGCTGGAAGACAATGGCTACGTGCTGATCAATTTCAGAGGCTATGCCATTGAAATGTCGGTGCCCATCCTGGTGTTTCTGCTGGCGGTTCTCTACCTGCTGGTCCGGCTCGTCGTGCGTATCTGGCGGGCACCGCGAAAACTGGGCGAAGCCGCCGCCCGGATACGCGATCGCCGGGCCGGGCAACAGGCGACCAAAGGCTATATCGCTCTTGCGGAAGGGCGGATATCGCAGGGCGAGCGACTCCTCACCAAAGGAGCGCGACGCAGCGATACCGCGTTGCTGAGCTATCTCGCCGCGGCCCGGGCCGCACAGATGCAGGACGATCCGGAACGACGCGACAGCTGGCTGAAAATGGCCTACGAGCAGGAGCCTGCCGCCAAAAACGCCGTCCTGCTGACCCAGGCCGAGCTGCAGCTTCAGGGCGATGAAATAGAGCAGGCGCTCGCCAGCCTGAACCGCATTCTCGAAGACAACCCGGGCCATGGGCAGGCACTGCGGCTGTTGGCCGGTCTCCATGAGCGCCGGGAGGACTGGCAGGCCCTGGAGAAAATACTTCCGGCCCTGCGAAAACAGCGCTCTCTACCGGCCGGGATGCTGGAGTCATGGACCATCAAGACCTTTGCCGGCCTGCTGGGCAAAGAGGGGCTGGACCGGGCCGCCATCGAATCGCTTTATCAGCGCGTACCCCGCACCCTGCGCAAGAACCCGGCACTGGTCAAGGCACGAGCACGCGCACTGGTGAAATGCGGCGAAACCGGCCTGGTGGAAACGGAGATTCGCAAAGCACTGAAAAACCAATGGGATGAAGGGCTGATCCTGCTCTACGGAGAACTGGAGACCGCTGACCCGGCCGCTCATTTGCGCCACACCGAGGCGTGGCTGAAAGACCGGCCCGAAGACCCGGTACTGCTGCTCACGGCAGGCCGCGTGTGCCTGCGAAACCAGCTATGGGGAAAAGCCCGCAGCTATCTCGAGTCGAGCCTGGCCATCCGCCCGTCGGCGGCTGCGTACCACGAACTCGGGCAACTCATGCTCCAGACCGGGGAATCGGAAGCGGCCACGCTGGCATTCCAGCAGGGCCTGTCGCTGGGGCGTGGCGCGACGCTCAGTGTTCCCCGGCTAAAAGCCGATTCACCCGCATCCGGCTGACAAATCGGCCCCGTACCGACAGGATAATAGCGCAGGGCCCGGTGGGCAGGGAACGGGCAGCGGCGGTAGCCCCTTCCGGGACACGCGGGCTATCCGGGAATGGCGGAATATTGCGAATACCAGCCAGCCGGCTACAGTCCCGGAAGGGGCTACCGCCGCTGCCCGTTCCCTGCCCACCGGGCCCTGCGCTATTATCCTGTCACCGTGTTATGGCTGGCTGCGCTTGCTCTTCAGCCACTTCAACAGCGGCTCCCACTCTTCCCAGTCCGGCCAGGCCAGGTATTCCGGCAGCTCGAAAATTCCCAGCCCTCGGGTGTAGGCACGAATGTAGTTCTGGGCTTCCCGGAACGCCGCGACATAGGGAACCCGTTGTTTTTCGAGGTACTCGTCCAGTTCGTCAAAAATCAGCGTATTCACGCGTACACGGTTGGCCACAACGGCGATCTTTGCCTGCTTGCGCTCAACTTTACCGACATGTTTCAGTTCCGCGAGAAACTTGCCGGCCGCCTGAATATCGATACTGGAAGGTAATATCGGCACGATAATCGTGTCCGAGTGCTTGACCAGGTCGGTCAGTTCCTTGCCCTGCGCCCGGGCCGGAGCATCGACGATCGCGATCTCGGCACTGCGCGGCAGATGTTTCATGCCGTCGGCAGCCCCGTTGACCCCGGTTACTACCGGCCTGTTCTCCGGACGCCGCGCCACCCAATCCAGCGAAGAGGCTTGCGGATCATAGTCCACCAGCGCAACCTTCTTGTCCTGTGTCGCATAGTAAGCGGCAAGGTTGGTGGCCAAGGTACTTTTTCCACAACCACCTTTTGAATTGAGCACTATAATGTGACGCATGATTCGATTCCCTAACCTGGCAGAAGGTCACTAAACTTAGCTGTCAATTTAACAAAATACAATGCCCATAAAAATCTCTTTTACAAAAATGCACGGTCTGGGAAACGATTTTATCGTTGTTACGGCGAATGAATTACCGCCTCCCGATCCGGCAACAATTCGCAGCATGGCGAATCGCAAGACCGGTATCGGTTTCGATCAACTGCTCTGGCTCGAGCCGGCCACCGACCCCGGGGCCGATATTTTCTATCGCGTATTCAATGCCGACGGCAGTCCGGCCGAACAATGCGGCAACGGCGCCCGGTGTATTGCGCGTTATCTGAGCGACGATCACACCCGGTCCCTGACCCTGCAACACTCCGGCGGCAACGTTCAGGCACAGATCGCGGCAAACGGCCTGGTTTCGGTCGCCATCGGCATCCCCGAATTCAGGCCCGACCGGGTGCCCTTCCTGGCAGCTGGCCAGCAGCCGGTCTATCGCCTGGATGCACAGGGAACCGAAGTCGATATCCGGGTGGTTGCCATCGGCAATCCGCATGCGGTGATGCAGGTCGAGGATATTGCGACGGCTCCGGTCGCCACACTGGGACCGCTGCTGGAAAGCCACGACCTGTTTCCAAACCGTGCTAACATCGGGTTCATGCAAAGGGTCGGTCCTGAGCTGATCCGGCTCCGTGTATACGAAAGGGGTACGGGGGAAACACAGGGCTGTGGAACAGGGGCGTGTGCGGCTGTTGTCACGGGCATCGAAGCAGGACTGCTGGCCAGTCAGGTGACAGTAGAACTCCCGGGAGGCAGGCTGAACGTCCGCTGGGAAGGCACCGGCACACCGGTATGGCTGACCGGGGAAGCGGTAGCCGTGTTTGAGGGAACAATCGAAGTATGAGCACACTCAAGCAGCAACAACACGGACTGGACGATATTTCAGAAGAATCCATCACCGAATATCTTCTGGCTCACCCGAATTTCTTTGAAGACCACCTGGCGCTTCTTTCCGACCTGCAGCTGCCGCATCGAACCGGCGGGCCTGCCATCTCGCTGGTAGAACGCCAGGTCTCGGTGCTCAGGCAGCAAAACCTGAAGCTGGAGCGCAAACTGCGCGAGTTCGTCGATGTCGCACGCAGCAACGACACGCTGGCAGGCAATATCCATAAAATGTCGATTCTGCTGCTCAAGGCCGGCTCCAGGAAACAGGTACTGCACATCGTTGAAGAGCAGCTGCGTACGGCATTCAGCGCCGACCAGCCGGTACTGGTTCTGTTCGACAGCGTACCAAGCACCAACAATATGCCGGGTCGCTTTTTGCGAGTCATCGACCGTGACGACCCGGCTGTCGGGCCTTTCAAAACCTTCCTGCAATCGGACGCCCCACGCTGCGGCCGGGTACGCGATGCCCAGCGTGATTTTCTGTTTGGCACCGAGAATATCGAAATCGGTTCCGTTGC
>JAJRXW010000055.1 GCA_024276095.1 Gammaproteobacteria bacterium | reverse complement strand
TGTTAGTTCATCAGAAATCCGTTCGAGGAGATCAGGCGGAATTTCCTGCTTCCAGGTGTCTATTTTTCCTTTCCTGAAAGTCACTCTTCCCGGGCCATACAGGTTTTCAGCCACCTGTGGAATGCTTTCACCGGGGATATCTAGAGCAACCGCGAGCTGCTCCAGAACATTCAGGCGCTGCTCATCCGTACCGCCACCCTGCGCTCCTACAATATCTTCGAATTTCACACGGTAAACGTGATTGTAATCCAGCCAGGGGTCAAGTGCCATGCAGTACGTTCGCAAAGGCTGCAGCGTAAGACCGTCTATGGTGGCCCCCTCCAATACCGTTTTGTAGCGCTCATGAGGAGAAAGTGCCTGAAATGTCGTGTGCAGAAAGTGTTTTTTGTATGACAGAACAAAAGGAACAAATGAGGCGAGCACGGCCCGCGGATCCCTGATGACCTGGATCGGGACATATCCCATGTCAACGATGGTGCCCAGCAGATCCTGCCGGTACCCGACATGTCCGGTCACAAATTGACTGTCTTTCACCCTTTTTAGGAAGGAATCTACAGGTGCACGGCGCACTTCTACAGGTGAATTTACGCCAATGCTGTAACCTTGATTGTTTGTTGCCCACAATATGCGTCGAATGAACCCGATTAGCTTTTTGTCAAGCACTGTGCCGGCACTGATATGCCCCCGCTCCTTGTACCCGAAGAGCAGCAGGCATTTGGCAAGAAGGTTTGTGCCCGATTTTGGCAGAGAATTTACGAAAGCCTTTCTCATGTTAATTATTACTCACGGAATATAATGTGAAACGTTGCAGCACGTGCAGGAGTGAGACTATGTTGCCGGAGTAGAGGCGGGCCTCTTTTTTACAAGTCTTGCTGAAATATTGACAACACGAGCGGCGATGGACTTGGAGACGGTCAGGTAGCGATGAGCTAGCGGCCCATCGATGGATTTCCTGATTAATTTTTCTGCAAGTAATCTGGATTTCATAAGATATTTCATCAGTAGATTATTTTTCCCGGGCCCCCATTCATAGTAGTCTATTGAGAGTAAGCCCTTTCGCTCGCAAATAAACCAGGAGCTCTCCACACTGAAATCAGTGCGTTCGATCAATTCCTCAAACATTTCCTTGTCATACTCGCGGGCAAAAAAATTCCTGTCCTTGCTGTTCCTCTCGTAGACGGCGGCATCTATATAAATAACATTTCTCTCGGCCTTGTAGGGCACTGTAATCAGCAGCTCGCCCTCTGGCTTCAGTATTCTGCGAATCTCAGTCAATGCCTTCGTGTCGCCTCCCAATTCAGGGTAAACGTGCTCGATTACAGAGATACTGATAACCTTGTCAAAAGTATCGTTGTCAAATTCCAGTTCGCGCACATCTGCTTTCAGGTACTCGATGTTATCGATACCAAGAGCGCTGGAAATTTCCTTATAAGGATCCAGTTCGCTATCGATGATATTGATATAGCAAAATTTCGTGTTCCGGTTGTGCTCTGCAAGATAAAGCGAAAACCATTGGGGGCTGCTCACATCCAGAATCTCCATCTGGGGACGGATCTCCAAGTCTCGGACGATCGCCTCAAATTCCGCGTATCTCATGTAGTCAATTGGACGGGCAGCCTGACGGCTTGCTGCCTTGTAAGCGCGACTCGAAGGGGGAAGGCTTTTCATCGCCTTTTTGGCCAGAGTGCCGATACCCCGGGATATCTCCGGGGTATGCCTTAACGAGTCCATTGAATCTCTCTCCTGAAAGATTTTCCGATTTTGCTGATCATCATATCCTGTTTCGCTAAATTCACACAGTACGTATGCCCGGGAATGGCTGTGACGACCGGCGGATGGCGATTGACTGGGTTTGTGCACCATTTATCGGCCAAATACGCGATTGTTTTATACACTGGCGCCGGTTAAATGGTTATTGGCAGGGGATTGGCCCGATGAAAGCGTATGTTTCGGGGCTTCCGGTATCGACGGAGAGCTTCGAGGAGATTCTGGCGGATATGGAAGAGCGGATTGCGGCCGGGTCGAGCTGTAATTACATTTCCATTACCAATACGGAGTCGATGTACCATGCGCTGCGGATCGAACCGCACCGGACCTATATCCGGAATGCCGATCATTCGCTGTGTGACGGGATCGGGGTGGTCATTGCCGGGTATTTCTGGGGGGTTAACGTACCGCGGCGCAACGGCCCGATCCTGATGCTCAAGGCCTGCGAGCATGGCCTGGACAAGGGCTGGCGGCACTATTTTTACGGTGGCAAGGAGGGTGTGCCCGAGCTGCTGGAGGAGAAACTCAAGGAGCAATTGCCCGGCCTGAACGTGGTGGGCGGTTACTCACCGCCCTTCGGTGCACTGACCGCGGAGCAGAAACGGGACATCATCGAACGTATTCGTGCGGCCAGGCCCGATATAGTATGGGTCGGGCTGGGCCTGTTGAAACAGGAGGCCTGGGTGGCGGAATTTCTGCGGGAAATCGAAGCACCCTGGATGGTGGGAGTGGGTGCGGCCTTCGATTACCATGCCGGCACGGTACCGTGGGCGCCGAAGTGGATACAGGCGCTGGGGATGGAGTGGCTGTACCGCACTATTATTCAGCCACGGTTGCGAATACAGCGATACATATGGTCGTTCCATTTTATGTTTGAGTCGATCTTCGATGCCATTCGGCAAAGGTTGTCCGGCTCATTGAAAAAGACAGACTGACAGTCATTCTCATAAAGGGTTGAATATGATCAAGGCTGGAGTCATCGGCCTGGGGAAGATGGGGATTTCCCACTGCGCCATTCTCAATGCACATGCGGGTGTCGAGTTTGTCGGTGCCTGCGATACATCCAAGTTACTGCGCTGGGGTCTGGGCAAGTACTCGAAGCTTCCGGTCTTCGATGACTACAAGAAGATGATCGAACAGGCCCGGCCGGACTGTGTGTTTATCGCCACGCCGACGAGTTCTCATTTCGAGATCGCGCGGTACTGCCTGGAGCAGGGTGTCAATTTGTTCCTGGAGAAGCCCTGCTGTTTGAACTATGCAGATACCTCCACGCTCAGGGAACTGTCAGAGAGCAAGGGCCTGCTCATCCAGGTGGGTTATCACAACCGGTTCCTGGGTACGTTTCGCGAGGTCAAGCGGCTGGTCGATGCCGGCGAATTCGGTGAGATCTATCACTTTTCGGCCGAGGCATACGGGCCGGTGGTGGTGCAGGAGCAAAAAGAAACCTGGCGATCGAAGCGCAGCGAGGGAGGCGGATGTCTCTACGACTACGCGTCGCATGTGATCAATCTGGTGGATTTCATTCTTGGCGATATCGAGCATGTGCGGGGGACGCAGTTGAAGAGTATTTTCTCGAAAGGGGTCGAGGATGCGGTCTATGCCGGCCTGATCCTGAAAAACGGTACCACCGGCAACCTGTCGGTGAGCTGGAGCGAAGAGAGTTTCCGCAAAATGTCCACCCGGATTGCGATATCGGGCAGAAAGGGCAGGGTGGAGGCCAATGCGCAGGAGATCAAGGTTTACCGGAACAAGAGCGAGAACCCGGAAGACAAGGCAGGCTGGGCGCTTTCCTATCTGACCGACTGCACCGAGCCGGTCGATTTTTACCTGCGCGGCGAGGAGTACTCGGCGCAGGTCGATGACTTCGTTCGCCAGGTCGAGGCGGGCACGCGACAGTCGGTGAATGCCATCCAGTCTGCAGGCGAGACGGACCGGGTCATTGAGCTGTTGATCGCGGACAGCGGGCGGGGGAACTAGGCCATGGACAGGGTGATATTCGGCGACAACCAGTTTTTCGGTGTGGACCACCTGTCCGATGACAAGGCGCGGCAGAAGGAGCAGCGTTTCAAGGATACGCGCGAGATCATCAGGGTGCTGGACTTTGCCCATGAGGCCGGTATCCGGACGTTCATGTGTACGACCTATGGCCGTATCGAGGAAATTTGCGAGCACTTCAGGAACAATCCCGCGAAGTACGCGGATTTCAAGATATACCCCTGCATGCCCTACGCACACAAGTATGCCAACGCCGTGACCGAGATGGGTATTGGCGGCACGCTCAGGCATTTTACCGGCGGGGTGATGGGCTCCATCGCCCGGGGCGGAATGGCCGTCGTTCAGCGCGATGCATTCAAGATGATGCAGATGCTCGTGGATGCGGAGATGAGCATGTTCAAGGGCGTGAATACCGGTGTGATCTTTTTGCAAAACGTAGTGACTGATTTGTTGCTCGGCCTGGGGATGCATGATTTCTTTTATGAGTTCTCCGAGTATGTGCAGAAAAAATACGATGCCGAGCCCGGCTATATCACCATGAACCTGCCTCGCACGGTGGATGTGCTGCATGGCCTGGGGATTGAAAACCCGATTGTCTGTGCCTCGATCAACAAGATCGGTTTTCGCATGTCAGGCGGCCTGGAAGCCAACGAACAGGCCCTTGCGGAGCAGAAAGTCCGGGCGATAGCGATGCAGGTGTATGCCGCAGGGGCGTTGCGACCGCAGGAAGCACTGGAATATATCTGCCCGCAACAGGGCATCGAGTCGATTATGTTCGGCGCCTCCAGCAAGGATCATATCGAGCAGACTTACGAGCTGATCAATTCGCTGTCACCCGAGGCGTGACTCACAGATTTTTCTGGCTGCGTGCCACCCAGGCACTGGAATTGGCTGTTGTAAGCCTTTGTTGGGATTTTGCCGACATTCGATAATGCTGAAAGACGAGCGAAGTGCGTAGAGTTCAGCCATGAAATGAATCTGGCCTGGCAGATCCGGACGCTCATTGGACAGGCAGCGTTATGTAATGATGCGAGTATAGTAATCTCTATTAAAAACAATGAAATACAGACTTTCTCGTGATGGTTATTGCACAAATATAGGGAATTCGATATATTACCGCAGTATCAGCTAGCAGAGCATTCGAAAGCAGATATTGAGTACGATCGCTTTTTGAATGCCGGTCGATCGGAGTGTTTCGATGTGGGAAGCCATTTCAGGAGGCTGGAATCGATTGTGAATGATGGTCTGCCGGATGGCTTAAGACCCGTGCATGTGGATGGGCAGGTGCAGCCTGTACACATTTTATGGTGATGTGCTTCAGATGTTTATTGCTATTAATGCGCACACGTTGGTACTGATTCATTTGTCGGTAATGGATCGGGAATATAAAGAGGCGCAGGCGTTGACACAAGCGATTCAGCGCATGAGAGAGTGGTTTGGACGATGAGTGAGCGGATGGCAAAAAAGGGCAGGACGCGCAAGTCGTCGACATTGGCTTCGCTGCGCAAGCGGGGTATGCGTGCCAAGGCGTTTGCTGATGGTTATGCAGCGCGCGACGCGATTATTCATGCGGGGCAAATGGTGCGAACTATGCGGCTCGATGCGGGTTTGACGCAGGCAGAACTCGCCAGGAATGCTGGTATGTCTCAGCCGGAGATCAGCCGGCTGGAATCCGGGCTGGGTACGCAAGGGCCCAGCGTTGAAACACTCAATCGGTTGGTGCAGGCGTGTAATTTTCGTTTGGTCATTGGTATGCAGGCCGTTGCGGCTGCCGCCAAGGAGGGCGACGCCGCAGAACTCAAGTATCTCACCGAGATGTGACCGCAGAATGACGTATTGTTGCCTTGATTGGCTGGCCGCGATCGCCCAAATCACCGCTGGCGTCTGTCTTGCCGTACCGGCTCTCAGGCTCAGTCGGCATATGCTGCAGCTGGAAATGATTCAGGAAGGCAACAGTCAAAATCAGGCTGTGTTGGAGCAACTTCGCGGAAAATATGTCAGCGCGATGAGCCAGCTGCTGGCCAGGTGGGACCGTCGGGATCACTGGTTACTGCGTATCGGATTTACTGCATTTGTCTTTTCCGCCGTCCTTAACGTGATCAGTCTCGCGCTAGCCGACTAACCAGTTGCTCGGGAATCGCTTCTGTTCCTGGTGCGGGTTCAGCGAACCGACTCCCGGTACGCAGCGTAACTGGCAGTGATGCCCTCGCGCAGGGAGATCGATGCCTGCCAGCCGAGTGACGACAGCCTGGAGACATCCAGAAGCTTGCGCGGTGTACCGTCGGGATATTCCGGGTTGAACTTCAGTTCGCCGCTGAATCCCACGATTTCCCGGATCAACCCGGCCAGCTCCCTGATCGTGACATCGACCCCGGTGCCGGCGTTGAGATGCGAGCACATTGGCTCGGTTGCCGAACGGTACCGGTCCTGGCTGAGGTTCAGCACGAAGATGGAGGCCTCGGCCAGGTCGTCCACATGGAGGAATTCCCGC
>JAJRXW010000054.1 GCA_024276095.1 Gammaproteobacteria bacterium | reverse complement strand
TGCAACAACCGGTATGCACTGAACCCGGATATATAGTACAAGCGGCGCCGGCACCATTCCACAGAGGTATCATCAACCGCCATGCACAGGACATATTCCGAGCACCATGCCTGAAGGGCCCGAGATCAGACGTATTGTCGATATGCTGAAAAAGCAGATCGAAGGCAGGATCGTCGATCGTATCAGTTTCGGCATGGCGCCACTGAAGATATGGGAGGATCGCCTGGCCGGAGACAGAATCAGTCACATCGAATCGCGCGGCAAGGCCATCGTGATACATCTCGCCGGTGGGCTGAGCGTCTACAGCCACAGTCAGTTATACGGTCGCTGGCATTTTTGCGGCACCGGACGTTACCCGGACAGCAGGCGGCAGTTACGCATGGCCATTGACTGCCAGGAACGGGCAGCGCTTTTATACAGCGCATCGGATATTGCCGTGCTGGATCAAAGCGGGCTGCGCCACCATCCCCTGTTGCGAAAGCTGGGCCCGGATGTACTGAACAAAGCAACGACGATCGAACAGGTTACCGACCGGCTCGGCTCGGAAAAATACCGGAATCGGCAGCTCGGCGGCGTACTGACCGACCAGTCTTTTGTTGCCGGGCTGGGCAACTACCTGCGCTGCGAAATCCTGTTCTGTTCACAGCTGCACCCGCGAACCCGAAGCAACGAGCTCGATCGCGAGCAGCAGCGAAAACTGGCCGAAACGATACTGGCTCTGCCGCGGCAGTCCTTCCGGACCGGTGGCATTACCAATGACATGGCCCGCGCGGAGCTGCTGCTGGAGACGGGGGCAAGCTTCGAGGAAGCACGCTTTCATGTCTTCCGGCGCCAGGGTCTGCCATGCTATCGCTGCGGCGAACGGATCGAGAAATTTTCACAGGCAGGACAGGCTTGCTATCGTTGCCCTGCATGTCAGCCCGACAGGCAGGCGGGATGCCGGTAACCGGCCGGGTATCCGGGCGGATACTTCCCCTGTCACCCGGCGACCCTTCATGAAGGTAATGCATATGAACAAACCGCTTGTCACTCTCGCCATTGTTCTTCTGATCGCTCCGGTCGCGCATGCCGGACTTGACGAAGGCGTCGCCGCACGCGATCGCGGTGACTATGCAACGGCCCTGCGCGAGTTCACGACGCTTGCCGAACAGGGCAATGCACAGGCACAGGCCCACCTTGGCCTGATGTATACCAAGGGCCAGGGCGTGCCACACAATTTTGCCGAGGGACTGAAATGGTATCGCAAGGCGGCCGAACAGGGAGTTGCTGAAGCGCAGTACTTCGTCGGCGTGGTGTATGCCCAGGGACATGGCGTACACCACGACGATGTCGAGGCGGTGAAATGGTACCGCAAGGCTGCCGAGCAGAACCATGCTTCGGCACAGTTCAACCTCGGACTGATGTACGAGTATGGCTGGGGCGTGTTGCAGGATTTGGGTACGGCGTACCAGTGGTACTACCTCGCTGCCGCACAGGGCGATGAGCAGGCACTGGACAGGAAAAACAGCCTGGACAAACGGATGACGCCGGAGGATCTGTCAACGGCCGGGGAATCGGCACGGGCATGGACACCCTGCGGCAGTGACCGGCCCTGCCCGTAAAACCGGTCCGACCCCGACAGCAGCCGTGTGCCGGCGTCGCAATCGATCGGCGATCAAC
The DNA here is from genome assembly GCA_024276095.1 of Gammaproteobacteria bacterium. GTDB lineage: Bacteria > Pseudomonadota > Gammaproteobacteria > Steroidobacterales > JAJRUG01. The sequence goes on along the minus strand of JAJRXW010000054.1, from coordinate 5,306 downwards.
CCGGTCAGTGCCTCCGTGGCCCTGACCGGGCTGGCGAACTCCCTAGAACTGGTAGTTCAAACTCACACCGTACCAGCGCGGCGGCGCATAGAACTGCTGGTTAAAGCCGGCCGGCCCGCTGAAATCGAAAGTGTAAACGCGGTATTCCTCGTCCGTGAGGTTTTTGACCCATGCCGCAACGCGGAGCGGCTCGGATATCTTGTAGGAAATCCGGGCGTTGTACACCGTATAGCTGTCTTCCTTCGATACCGCGCTGTTGGTGATATCGAAGAACTGCTCTGCCTGATAGTTGAAGTCCACCTGGAAAGCAATCGACTGCTCGTTCGCCAAAGGCAGCTCATAGCGCACCAGCCCATTCAGCGTGAGGTCCGGAGCCAGTACATTTTCCACGTCCTTGACCGACTGGCCCTGAACGAACACCTCATCGACCTGCGTATCAAGGAAGCTGGCGCCCAACTGGATATCCCAGTTACTGCTGGGTAGCCAGGTCAAATCCGCATCCAGTCCGTAAATCGTTGCATCCGAATTATCGATGAACTGGCTGAGGCCGGAAAAGGTCAGCGCCTGGAAATCGTTATAGTCGTAGAAAAAAGCCGTAGCGTTGAACCGCACCGCGCCTTCTGCGGCAACTGTCTTGATGCCCAGCTCGTAGGAGTTCAGGATTTCCTCGTCATAGGGTGTATCCGTGGGGACGATTCCGTCCGAGAAATCCAGGAAACCGCCGTTAAAACCGCCGCTCTTGAAGCCGCGCGCATAGTTGACAAACAGCAGCGTATCGTCGGTGACCCGGAAATCCAGGCCGATTTTTCCGGAAACGTTGTCATTGCTGATATCGCCCTGGTAGCGAAAATACTCCGGCGGTGTGGGATCGACCGGATCCGTCTGCAGCAGGTCAAAAAATTCGTTCAGAACGCCGTCGGCAGCGGTAATCGAGCCATCGCCGTTCCGGTCGCCATAGGCATTCAGATAGTTGAAATCACGGTCTTCGGTGGTATAACGCAGCCCGAAAATCGCTGTCACCCGACTGGAGAGTGCGTATTCCAGCTGACCGAACAGGGCCAGTGACTCGGTATCCTGAGTGTAGTCCACATCGTAGGTCAGCCATGGCACCAGGTCCCCGGGATTGGTCACGAAATCCGCTCCGGTAACGCCGGACAGCAAATTGAAGTCGGCCGGCGGCGGCAGGTAGAACCCGCCCTCGTCCACCGGCAGATTGTCGAGAAAATCGATAAAGCCGTTAAAGAAATTGATGTTCAGATCGAGCCTGTTTTTTACATCCGACTCAAAGTAGTAAGCGCCCGCTACCCAGGTCAGCTTGTCGCTGCTGCCGGAAAACCGGATCTCCTGGCTGAACTGCTCGATATCAGCCCGGAAGGTCGGCTCAATACCCGGGAACGGCCCCATATCCGTATCCTCCTGGTGAATCTTGTCGACCTGCTCAAAGGCGGTAATGGATACGATATCGAAAGATTCGCCGCTCCAGTTAATCGTCATGGAAGCGCCCTTGCTTTCGATATTCAGTACGCCGTCCCGATCGTATTCTCCGGCGAAATTATCGCCGTCCGTATCCGCATAGTCATACACATCCACCGGACCGGGCACTGCCTCGTGCTGATACTTCGGTGCAATCACATCGGTTTCACCGCTGTGCACATTGAACAGCACGCTCAGGTTCTCTTGCAGATCGAAATTAAGCTGACCGCGCCAGGCGATGCTGTCCGCTTCGTTGCCGTCCGGCCCGATGCGGTTTTCCACATAGCCGTTATGCTTGTTGGTGGCAATCGACAACCGCCCCTGGATCGCATCGGTCAGCGCACCGCCCACGGCGCCTTCGAATTTGATCTGGCTGTAGTCACCGAAAGTCAGATCTGCATACCCGCCGAATTCCTCGCCGGGTTTTTTCGATACAAAGTTCACCAGCCCGCCGGTCGCATTCCGGCCGTAGAGGGTACCCTGCGGCCCTCGCAGTACTTCTACCCGTTCCAGATCAAACAGCTGGAACGTCAGGCCGGGCATCGCCGACTGATACACCTCGTCCCGGTAGATGGCGATCGGTCCTTCGTTATTGTCGTTAAAATCGTTGAGCCCGACACCGCGCAGTGTGATGGAGGGGTTATTCCCCTCACCCACCGGCGTACCAATGGTCAGCCCGGGTGTCTGGGCGGCAATATCGACACTGTTGGTCATATTGAGTTCGCGCAGGGCATCGCCGGAAAACGCGGTAACCGACACACTGACATCGCTGACTGCCTGCTCGCGCTTCTGGGCGGTCACGACAATTTCTTCCAGCACTGCAGAAAATGAGATAACCGGCACAAGGGCGGCGGCTATCGCGGTGATCAGACGCATTGCCCTGGAGCTGTAACTTGTTGATTTTTCTGTTTTGTACCCAAACATGTCGGAACGCCTCCCGGTTGTCAGACTGTATACAATATACAATATACAATATAGAATTCTGTTTTAATCTTATTTCACTACGATTGCAATTTTCTGGAGCTATATAATCAGAACAGTCTTGTGTTCCGGAGCGATGTAAGTCACTGGTATTTCGGCCTGAAAGCGCATCCGGGTCAGGTTTGTTCGGGTTCGGAACCCTATCGTTGTGCAGCATGGCGTGACCGCTGTGCAGACAGCTGCGAACGGAGAATCGATCAGCGAAATAGTCGAATATGCTGACTTTGGCATCGGGAATGCGGAGGTGACGAAATGCCTGAATTCGGTTTGATCATCGACGGCAGCAAGCTGCCGACTGAAGAGTGGATGGAGATCAGGAACCCGGCCACGGGAGAACCGGTCGGAAGCTGTCCCGTTGCTACCAAAGCGCAGCTCGATCAGGCGGTTGCAGCAGCGGCCAGGGCCTTTGAGAGCTGGAGCAAAGTACCGGATGCAGAGCGGGTCGAGGCGGTCGGCAGGATCGCCGGAGTCATCGAGAAAAATGCCGCCGAGCTGGCCTCATTACTGACCAAAGAACAGGGCAAACCGCTCAAGGGCATGGGCTCTGAATTCGAGATCGGTGGCTGCATGGCATGGACCGGAGCGACCGCTGCACTGCAGTTGCCGGTGAAAGTACTGGAGGATTCTCCCCAGGCCCGCGTCGAGCTGCATCGCAAACCGGTTGGCGTGGTCGGCTCCATCACGCCATGGAACTGGCCGTTGATGATCGCCATCTGGCACGTCGTGCCGGCCATTCGCACCGGGAACACCGTGGTCATCAAGCCGTCTCCCTATACACCGCTGAGTACGCTGCGGTTGATCGAGCTGATCAGCGAAGTATTGCCCGCCGGGGTGATCAACGCGGTGGCCGGCCGGGACGACCTGGGCCAGGCCATGAGCGAGCACCCGGATATCCGGAAAATCGTGTTTACCGGCTCCTGCGCAACCGGCAGAAAAATAATGGGCAGTGCGGCCAATACGCTCAAACGCCTCACGCTGGAGCTGGGCGGCAACGATGCCGGCATTGTCCTTCCGGACGTAGACCCGGGCGCCGTTGCAGAAAGAATCATTGGCGGTGCATTTATCAACAACGGGCAAACATGCGCCGCATTGAAACGACTCTATGTCCATGAGTCGATCTACGATGAAATGTGCGATGCCCTGACCGCTGTCGCCACGCAGATACCGATGGGCAACGGGCTGGATGAAAATGTCCTGCAAGGTCCGGTTCAGAACCAGATGCAGTACGACAAGGTGTGTTCGATGGTCGAAGAAGCGCTGCAGGCGGGCGGCAAGGCCCTGTGCGGCGGTGCGCCGGCCAGCGGCGCCGGCTATTTCTATCCGCTGACGATTATCCGCGATGTCAGCGAAGGCTGCCGGCTGGTGGACGAAGAACAGTTCGGTCCGGCATTGCCCGTCATCGTTTACAGCGATATCGACGATGCCATCGAGCGGGCCAACCGCTCTGACAACGGTCTCGGCGGATCGATCTGGTCCGGAGATCTGGACAAGGCCGCCGAACTCGCCGGGCGCCTCGAGTGCGGCACGGCCTGGGTGAACGCCCACGGCGATATCCGGCCCGATGTCCCCTTCGGTGGCGTCAAGCAGTCCGGGTTTGGTGTCGAGTTCGGCCAGGAGGGGCTGGAGGAATACACCTCGGTTCAGGTCGTCAACATCAGGATCGAAGGCTGATGTCCGCCGGGCGCATACTGGCTGCGGCGTGCCTGCTCTGGGCCTCGGTTGCAGGCGCTGTAACCATGGAAAAAACGGGCAAGATCGAGCAACTGCCCGCAACCTATCCCGATCACTGGGTGATTGCCCACGATGCGGCATTTTTCCACATGCTGGAAGGAAAAATGATGGTGCTGGATGCCGATGCCGAAACGGCGCCGCAGCAGTTCAAGGGCATGATCAACAGCTCTTTCATCGGCCAGTTCGCCCAGTCGGCCGCTCGCTCGGAAATGTATGTCGCGGAAACCTTCTACAGCCGCGGGGTCCGCGGCGAGCGCACCGATGTCGTCACGATCTATGACAAGGCAACGCTGGCACCGGTCGGCGAGGTGATTCTGCCCGGCGGCAAACGTTCCACGACCATGCCGGAAAAATACGCACTGACGCTCATCGATGACGACCGGATGTTGCTCGTGTTCAACCTGGCGCCCGCGACATCGGTCACGGTCGTGGACGTCGTGGCACGCAAAGTGCTCAATGAAGTGCCCGTGCCCGGCTGTGCGCTGATCTACCCGACGGGAAAGCGCGGGTTCAGTTCGCTGTGCAGCAATAATCGATTTTTCAGCGCGGTACTCGACGAGAACGGCAAGGCAGTGGAGAAGTTTCGCAGCGATTCGTTTTTCGATTCGAACGAGGACCCGCTGTTCGAAAAACCGGTGATCACGGACGGTATCGCCTATTTCCAGTCGTTTACCGGGCTGGTATATCCGGTAGACCTGACCGGGAAACGCCCGGTCATCGGGGATACCTGGTCCCTGCTCGGCGAGGCCGACGAGGGCTGGCGCCCGGGCGGCTGGCAGCTCAACGCGGTCAACGGATCGACGCTGTATATCCTCATGCACCCGGACGGGTATAACGGCAGCCACAAGGACGGCGGCCCGGAAATCTGGGTATTCGACCTGCAGAACCGCGAACGCCTTGCCCGGATCGAACTGAAAACCTGGGGCGTATCGGTGATGGTGACCCAGGACGAGGCCCCGCTGCTGGTGGTCACCAATGCGGAGATGGCGCTGGACGTCTACCAGGCTGCAACAGGTGAATACCTGCGCACGCTGGGTCCGCATTCCCAGGAAACGCCGTTCGTGGTTTATCCGGCGAACTGACATGGACGCTGTCTACATGGTCGTGATCAGCCTGCTGCT
>JAJRXW010000053.1 GCA_024276095.1 Gammaproteobacteria bacterium | reverse complement strand
TCATAGTTGATCAGGCTGTCCGAACCGAATCCGGCCGGCGGGATAGGATCGCCCGGCGCAATAAAGGCGATATCGTTCGTACCGCCGGGCCGAAACCCCTCACTGACAGTAGCGTATACCAGGCCATCGTCACTGAAGCGGTATGTGACATTCCCCTTGAAAGTCAGTTCATCTTCGCTGATGTTGAACGATACCGGGACCAGTGACGGCGCACCACCGAACGGCTGTGTCTCAAGATTCTGGGAACTGATATCAAACTGATACCAGCGCGCACCGACAAGTACCGACCAGGCATCGTTGACCGTCCATTCAGCCTCGCCGAAGACAGCTTCCTGATCCAGTTTATCGGTCTTTTGCCGTCCGAAAATAGTATTGGGATCGCCCGGCTCAAATGGCGCAAGGGGCCGCCCGTCGGAGCCCGTGGCAATTACCTGTGACTCGAATTTCTTGTCCTCGCGTGAAATGAAACCACCGGCGAGAAACTGCACGGGACCATCCAGGTCGGAAGCAAACCGGAACTCGGTCGTCCACACCTCGCGCTTTTGAGGCTGCGCCGTAACGGCGGGTATCGGAACCCCGAAGAACAGCAGGATCGGCGTGGAATCGAAATTGAAATCGATATCCCGCTCGAACCAGTTGGTGGTCAACAGGAAATTTCCCCATTCCGTATCGTATTCCCCTTTCAGCCCGTACAGGGTCAGATCTTCATTCCATTCCGTCGTTGTGAACTGCTGGGTCGTTCTGTCCTGGGCAGTCGGCTGAACTGCAGGGAACCCGGCCGCCGCCAGGGCGCCGGAAGATGCAGCATAGTTCGTTGCAAAAGTATCCTGCAAAATCGGCATCTGCCGGGAGCTGCCGCCCACGTCTCGATTCTGGATCAGGCCGAATGCAGTGATTTTCAGGTCCTCGGCAACCATCCATTGTGCAGCGAGTCGTCCGCCGCCGACTTCGTTGTCGTTGATATCGCTGTTGCCCAGCAGCGTGTTGTCGACATAGCCGTCTTCCTGGGTAATCCAGCCTACGGCACGCACCGCCAGGACGTCTTCAATCAGCGGAATGTTGATCATCCCGTCGCCCTGCCAGTTGGTACCGCCATCCTGCGTGTCGGATACCCAACCGCCGACATTGGCGTCCACAGCCGTTGCATCCGGTGCATTGGGAATAAACCGTATCGTGCCACAGGTCGAACTCGCGCCGTAAAGCGTCCCCTGCGGGCCCTTGAGAATCTCGATGCGCTCCAGGTCGTGCATTTCGATATCGGCCTGGCGCCCGCCGCCATCCTGCTTGGTACGTGCCGTAATCACCGCTTCGTCGTAATAGACACCTGTCGTCGAAGTCGCCGTGGAATTACAGCCCCGAATGATGTATTCCTTGTCACCGGGACCGAGATCCTGAAACTACAGACTCGGCACCATCGGTGCAAGCTCGGAAAATTCGGTCGCAATCGCATCGTTGATGCTGTCACCGGTGAACGCCTGAATGGCAGCCGGCACATCCTGCAGCACCTGTTCGCCGCGTTTTGTCGCGGTCACGGTAATCTCTTCAATGGTCGCTGCACTCAACGACATGCAGTAGAACAGCAAAGAAACAAGCAAGAACCCCAATTTTATTGATCGACAAGACATCGGTGAGACCTCCACAGTGGTGTCGGATACAAACAACACCGCAACATCCAGTAAACATAACGGCGTCGCTTTGACAATACAGTACGATTGAAGGCAGTGAACAGTGAAAAGTAGGGTGCTAGGTCTAGAGGCAAACCCGGAAAACAGGCTGCCCACCCCGCAGCACTGCGGGTTCGTACAGACCTGGCGGTCAACCGACGCTCAGGTAAACGCTTCGAACAGGGTTCCCGCGAGAACGACCAGCAGAATTGCCGGTGCGACCCATTTGATCCAGAAAAAATAAAGTGCCGGCAGCCACCCTGTATCGCGCCCAAACACCTGGTAGAGGGTTTTCTTTTTACCAATACCCCAGGTCAGAGCCAGCAGTCCAAGACCACCGCCGAACATGAGCCCTGCCGAACCGAATATCAGGTCGGCAACGGCAATCGTGCCGGGCCTGACGATGAACAACAGCAGCAGCACTGCCTGGATAATGCAGATACCCGTCAGTAACTGCCCCTTGGAGAAAGGAATATTTTCCTGATCGTCGCCCAGGCCGCCCAGAACGGCCTCGACGACAGCGACGTAGGACAGGAACGTTACCAGCGCCAGCGATGTCAGCATCAGGCTGCCAAACAACCTGCCTCCCGGCAGTTCTTTCAGCAGGTTCGGCAGGGTCTCGAACAAAAGTGTGGGGCCGGAGGTCAGGTCCATGCCAAAAACCAGCAGTGCCGGAATCAGGTACAGGGCAGCCAGCAATGCTGCAACGGTATCGCTGGCGCAGGTCAGCGCTGCCATTCGCGGCAGCCGAATATCGTCGCGCAGATAGCTTCCGTAAATCAGCGTAAGCGTCGCACCCAGCCCGATCGAAAAATAAGCCTGGCCCATTGCAGCAAAAACATGCGTAAACCGGATCTTGCTGAAATCGGGTTTCATGAACTCTGCCAGGTGACCTATTGCTCCGGGCATCGTGAGCGTCTTGAATACCAGGTAGAAACTGGCAATGAAAAAGAACGGCACGAAAATCGTGCTCAGCAGCTGGATGCCGGACCGTATTCCACGCTGAATAACGACTGCGGTCATCAGCAGGATCGCCAGGCCAAGCCCGTACTGTATCGGCACACTCGCCAGGCCTGCCTGGAACTCCGGGATCGCTTCGGTATTGAAGCCGGTGGCGACAGAGAACCAGGCACTGAAAAACACGTTGGCGATGACCGCCAGATAGTAGCCACCGGCCACTGTCAGGCAGCCGAGCAGGCCATAACCGACAATCCGACCGGGGACCGGGCCGAAGGTTGCCTTGAACGCACCAATCGTGCCGGCTCGCGTCTGGCGGGCCAGTGCCCATTCCGCCATCAGTGCCGGCAATGACAGGAAAATAATGCATGCGACAAACAGCAACAGAAATGCCGCGCCACCGTAACTTCCCATCATGTATGGGAAACGCCAGACATTGCCGATGCCGATCGCCAGACCGACGGTCGCCGCCAATGACGTCAGAAATGAACTGAATCTTTCCTTGCGGGCCACGGCACAACTCTCAGCGATGAATCGGCGCATCGGGGCCCGATGGCCCGACTGCTAGGAATTTGAGACCGGTCAACAGCGTACCAGCAATTCGCTGTGTCGTGCCAACACCTCGAATAGCCGCTCGACATCATCGGTGCTGTTGTAGAAATGCGTGGAAATACGGATGTTCCCGTCCCTGCATGAGGTAATGATCCGTTCCTCGCCAAGCAGGCCGACGAGGCGGTGCATGTCGCTGGATTTCAGCGCAATCAGCGGACCATAGCTACCCGGATCCACCGGCGTGCTGACAGCATAGTGTGCCGCCCGGGCACGCGTCAGGATATCGCCGGTCAGCGACTCGATCCGGGCCTCGATACGCTCAAGGCCGACCTCCCTGATGATGCCAAGACCGGCGCTGGCCGCATAGAAGCTTGGAATACATGGTGTCCCGGATTCAAACCGCCGGGCATCGGCGGCCGGATCGTTGTCCCTGATCGCCATCGCGTTCACGTCGGCCTGTGCAAACCAGCCACTTTGCAACGGCGCCAGCTTTTGTATCAAAGCCCGGCGAATATACAAAAATGCCGTGCCGGTAGACCCCAGCAGGTATTTTGTACACCCACCCGACAGAAAATCGGCTGCAAGCTGCCCGGGATCGACCACCCGGGTACCGACGGACTGATAGGCATCCACGTAAACCAGGACATCGTGGCGGCGCGCGATTTCGACAATCGCCCCGATATCCAGCATCGAACCGTTGCGATAACACACGTGGGGGATAGAAACCAGCATGGTTCGATCGTCAATCGCCTGTTCAAACCGCTCCAGCGGAATCGTTTTGCCATCATTGGCAGCCCGGACACGAACGACTTCAGCACCGCGCCTTTTCTGGGCATGCCAGATCTGGGCAGTGGTCGGAAAATCGAAGTCCGTCACCACAATCCGGTTGCGGTCCCCGTCGAAACGAAGCGCGCTCACCAGTGCATTCAGGCACTGGCTGAGAGACGAGCCAATGGCAATTTCCGCCGGCGTCGCCCCGAGCAGGCCGGCAATCTCGCCGCGGACCTCCTCATACTTCTTCATCCAGGCGGGCCAGCAGGCTCCGTCCCGCTCGCGATCTGAAAGATACTCGTTACAGGCATCGCGCACGTCTACAGACAGCGCGCCGTACGAACCACTATTGAAATAGACGTTGTTGCGTAACGTTGGAAATCGCTCGCGAATTGAAGTGTGCATCGAGTATCGGTTCCCGCAGGTTTTTCCTACACTTATCAGCGTGTTGACAGGTTTTTGCCATCGTATCCCCAAGCCACGCAACGTTGTAGAATATATTAGGGCTATACGACTATTCCGGATTTCAGCATTAATATCCGAATCGACCAGTGAGCAGTAAAAAAACCCAACATCGAATCAAGCAAAGTGCCATCGGCCTGTTTAACAAACGAGGCACCGGAAGAGTATCCACGAATCTCATTGCCGAGCATAGTGGCATCAGTAAAGGCAATCTTTACTATCATTTCAAGAACAAGCAGGAAATCATCCAGGCCATTCACGCGGACATCGTCACGGAAATGAACGCCGGGTGGTATGAAGACGAACGGCAGCCTACTGTCACCCACATGGCGGAAATGTTTCTTCGCCAGCTCGATCTGATATGGCGCTACCGGTTTTTGTACCGGGAAATGATCACCCTGGCAAGAACCGATCCGGTACTTCGGGAACAGATGCGCCAGAACCGCGAACGACGTATCGAAGCCGTTATCGAATTTTTCGAAAAACTGGTGGACGCCGATGTCCTGAACATGCCCCGCAGCAAACAGAGCCTCAGGTATCTCGTGATCATGACATGGATTTTCAGCGACAACTGGCTCAACTTTATCGAACTGCAGGGCCAGGACGATGACAACGTCGTGCAGACGGGCTATGACTTTATTATCGAAATGCTCTACCCGTACCTCACGGACTCTGCACGACAGGAAATTCTTTCCAGCTATTCAGTCTTGCAGACCAGTGAAGACGTTTTCTCCAGGCGGGAGCGGCAGGACCCGCATTGCGTAACCTGACAGCCGAATTACTTCAGAAACGTTCCCACCCCTTCCAGCAATCGGTCGATTTCATCCTCGTTGTTGAAGTAGTGGACACTGACCCGAATACCGCCCGTTTTCGACGTGTAGCGCTGTGCAACATATATTTTTCTGTCCAGCAGATAATCGAGACACGCGGTATCTCTTGCCCGGCTGCCAAACGAAAAGGAAACGATCCCGGCACGCCGGTCACGGCCAAACGGCGTTTCAAGGTGCACGTCCAGCCGCTTCAGCCCGTCGATCAGGCGATCGCC
>JAJRXW010000052.1 GCA_024276095.1 Gammaproteobacteria bacterium | reverse complement strand
TCCCTGATCGTGACATCGACCCCGGTGCCGGCGTTGAGATGCGAGCACATTGGCTCGGTTGCCGAACGGTACCGGTCCTGGCTGAGGTTCAGCACGAAGATGGAGGCCTCGGCCAGGTCGTCCACATGGAGGAATTCCCGCTTGACGGTGCCCGTACCCCAGACTTCTACGGTGGGGGCGTTTGCCAGTTTCGCTTCGTGGAATTTCCGTACCAGCGCCGGCAGGACGTGGCTGTTTTCCAGGTCGTAGTTGTCATTCGGGCCGTAGAGGTTGGTCGGCATGATGCTGCGAAAGTCCGTTCCGTATTCGCGGTTGAAGGATTCACACAGTTTGATGCCGGCAATTTTCGCGATGGCGTAGGGTTCGTTGGTGGCTTCGAGTTTGCCGGTCAGCAGGCAGTCCTCGGGCATCGGCTGGGGGGCGAGTCTTGGGTAGATGCAGGAACTGCCCAGGAACAGGAGTTTCGATACGCCGGCCTGGTGGGCCGCGTGAATGATATTGGCCGACATCATCAGGTTATCGTAGATGAACTTTGCCGGGTAGGTGTTGTTGGCGTTGATCCCGCCGACTTTCGCTGCGGCGAGAATGACATGGTCCGGCTTTTCGCTTTGCATGAAGTCATGGACCTGGGCCTGGCTGGTCAGGTCGACTTCATCCCGGGTGCACAGCACCAGTTGTTGGCAGCCTTCTTTTTGCAGCCGGCGCACCAGCGCCGAGCCGACCATGCCGCGATGGCCGGCGACATAGATTCTTGAATCACGCAGCGCGTCGGAACAGACTTCACTCATGGTGATTGAAGACCTGGTATCCTCTTCTGGCGACCAGCGCATCGCGTTCGGCTATTTGCAGGTCTTCTCCCACCATTTCCCGCACCAGCTCACTGAAAGAGGTTTTGGGTTCCCAGCCGAGCTGGCGTTTGGCCTTGCTCGGGTCGCCCAGCAGCGTTTCGACTTCGGTGGGGCGGAAATAGCGGGGGTCGATTCGAACGATGACATCGCCTTTTTTCGGCTGATCGTCGCCGCCGACATCGGCGGTGAGACGGCCCACTTCATCCAGGCCCTTGCCTTCCCATTGCAGTGACATGCCCAGTTCGCCGGCGGCACTTTCGACGAACTGGCGCACCGAGTACTGCTCGCCGGTGGCAATGACGTAGTCGTCCGGTTCGGGTTGCTGCAGGATCAGCCACTGTACCTCGACGTAGTCGCGGGCATGGCCCCAGTCGCGCCTGGCATCCATGTTGCCCAGGTAAAGGGCGTTTTGCTGGCCGATCTTGATTCTGGCCAGTGCCCGGGTAATTTTCCGTGTGACGAAGGTTTCGCCGCGGATGGGGGATTCGTGGTTGAACAGGATGCCGTTGCAGCCGTACAGGCCATAGGCTTCACGGTAATTGACCGTGATCCAGTAGGCGTAGAGTTTGGCGACCGCATACGGAGAGCGCGGATAAAAGGGTGTGGTTTCAGACTGGGGGACTTCCTGGACCATCCCGTAGAGCTCGGACGTGGAGGCCTGGTAGAACCGGGTCTTGTCCGCCAGGCCGAGAATCCGGATGGCTTCCAGCACCCGCAGCGGGCCGATGGCATCGGCATTGGCGGTATATTCGGGGGTCTCGAAAGATACGGCGACATGGCTTTGTGCGGCGAGGTTGTAGATCTCGTCGGGCTGCACTTCCTGTATCACGCGAATGAGATTGGTCGAGTCGATCAGGTCGCCGTAATGCAGGATGAAGTTCTTGTTCTCTACATGAGGGTCCTGGTACAGGTGATCGATACGGTCGGTATTGAATGACGAAGACCGTCTTTTCAGGCCGTGCACCTCGTAGCCTTTGCCGAGCAGAAATTCCGCCAGGTACGCGCCGTCCTGCCCTGTTACACCGGTGATCAGTGCCTTTTTCACTCTGTGCTCCTAAATCAGTAAGCTTTTTCGTCACGCCAGACCGTGAACACTGTTTTTACAAGAATTTCGATATCCAGTGCAAGCGACCAGTTCCGCAGGTACTCCAGATCGTAGTGTACCCGCTTCTCCATTTCCTCGATGGTCTGGGTTTCGCCCCGGGCGCCGCTGACCTGGGCCAGCCCGGTAATACCCGGGTTGACCTTGTGGCGGACCATATACCCGGCGATCAGTGTCCGGTACTGCTCGTTGTGGGCGACGGCATGGGGCCGGGGGCCGACCATGCTCATGCGGCCCTGCAGGACATTGATGAACTGCGGCAGTTCATCCAGGGAGTAGCGGCGCAGAAATCCGCCGATACGGGTCAGGCGGGCATCGTTCTTCGCTGCCTGCCGGATTTCCCCGCCGTCCTCGGCGACGGTCATGGAGCGGAACTTGTAGACGATGATTTCACTGCCGTCGAGGCCATATCGACGCTGGGCGAAAAAGACCGGGCCGCGGCTGGTAAGCTTGATGGCGATGGCGATCAGCACCATGATCGGGCTGGTCAGGATCAGTGCCAGCGTGGCGAAAAACAGGTCCGAGCATCTTTTGATCAGGCCGTTGATGCCGTAGAAGGGTGTCTCGCACAGAGCCAGCACCGGTACGCCGGCGATCGAATCGGAGCGCGACTGGATCAGATCGAAGACGAACACATCGGGGACGTAGTAGATCGATACGGTGGTGTCCTTGAGATCGTCCAGCAGGGCCAGCGTGCGTTCGTTGTTCTGGATCGGCAGCGCGATGTAGATGACATCGATGTTGTGGGTTTTCACATAGGCGGCGAGCAGGTTGATCGGCCCGACGATCGGCGCATGCGGCGGCTCACCGACCCGTTCTTCGCTGCGGTCTTCGAAGAAACCGTCGATCTTGATACCGTATTGCCGGTGTTTGACCAGGCCGTCGGCAAGACGCCGGCTGATGTCCTTGACGCCGACAATGACGGCGCGCCGGGCGTGCCCGGCTTTCATCAGCTTGTTGACGATCAGGCGGCTGACGATGTCCTGCGCCATGGCGACCAGGAAGGGCGCCTGGATAAACCACGTGAACATGACCAGCCGGGAGTAGTCGTCACTGACTTTGGCGGCGAAACCGATGAGGACCAGTGCGCTGATGACAATCGCCCAGGTAATGATGGCCCGGGCGACAACCAGGTGGATGAGGCTTTCTTCGGTCATGGAGGCGGAGTAGGCCTCCTTGAAAACGAATGACACCAGGATGAACTGGAGGACCAGCAGCGGTTTGTAGGGGTCCGTCAGGCCGGTGCCGTATACCTGCAGCAGCAGCAGCAGCGTGGCGGTGGTGACCATGGGTGGCACCAGCCACTTGCTGAGTACAAACAGCCCGCTGCTAAGACCCCTTTCCGACAGCTTATAGTTCATTTCTGTAAGTCTCCGATTCCCACCGGCGGCCGGGGCGCGGCGCTGGAGTCGGCCTGTGACATCCTGGCATGCTACTGATAACTGGCGAATTCTACACTAGTCCGGACCTTTCCTTCTGTGAGCCAGTTGGGGGTGTCTGCCGCGTGGTTGGCGGCGCTGACTTCCTCTACATTCCGCACCCGATTGACGGTATGCTGATGTGCTGGCAGCGGGGGAACGGCCGGATGGTATGGCCCGGGCGGCCATGCGGCGCAAAAAGTAGCGAAACTAAAGAGCGTATCAGCCATCGAAACAATCATTTCAGGAACCAGAGGACCTTATGAGCACCAACAAAGAATATGACCTGCTGATCAAGAACATCGGCGTGGTTGCGCCGAACGCGGATGCCGTGGCCGATGCGGATATCGCCATCAAGGACGGCAAATTCGCCAGGATTGCCGCCGATATCCCGGCCGCTGCCGCTGCCGAGGTCTACGATGGCCGGAGCCGGCTGGCGTTTCCGGGTGTGGTGGATGCCCATATGCACACCGGCATCTATGCGCCGCTGGATGAGGATGCCGTCACCGAGAGTCGCGCTGCGGCGATGGGCGGGGTGACCACCAGCCTCAACTACATGCGCACCGGGGGCTATTACCTGAACAAGGGCGGGCCTTACCGGGACTTCTTTCCCGATGTGCTGGAGCTGTCCGAGGGCAAGTTTCATGTTGATTACGCCTACCACCTGGCGCCGATGGACCACCATCACATCGCGGAGATTCCCGAGCTGATCGAAAGGTTCGGCGTGACTTCGTTCAAGATTTTCATGTTCTATGGCAGTCACGGGCTGCACGGCCGGTCGTCGAACCAGCACGAGTTCCTGATGATCGATGAGGAGGAGCGCTACGATTTCGCCCATTTCGAGTTCGTCATGCGCGGTATCCGTGCGGCGATGGCGCAATATCCGGACAAGGCGGAGCAGATCAGTCTCAGCCTGCACTGCGAGACGGCCGAGATCATGGCGGCCTATACCAAGATCGTCGAGGATGAAGGCAAGTTGCAGGGCCTGCATGCCTATAATGCCGCCCGGCCGCCGCACTCGGAAGGCCTGGCGATTTTCATTGCGTCTTACCTGGCCAATGAAACCGATATGGCCAATATCAACCTGCTGCACCTGACTTCGCGCAAGGCGGTGGATGCGGCCTTGCAGATGGCGACGGTGTTTCCGCATATCAATTTCCGGCGCGAGGTCACTATTGGCCACCTGATGCTGGATGTCGATGCCGATACCGGCTGCATGGCGAAGGTGAATCCGCCGATTCGTCCTCGTGAGGACGTGGAGTATCTCTGGGAGCATCTGCTGGCCGGCAACCTGAGCTGGGTGTGCAGCGACCATGCCTGCTGCAAGCACGAGATGAAGGTGGATGGCGATAACCCGACCGATATCTGGCTGGCGAAATCCGGGTTTGGCGGCACGGAGTACCTGCTGTCGGCCCTGGTCAGCGAG
>JAJRXW010000051.1 GCA_024276095.1 Gammaproteobacteria bacterium | reverse complement strand
CGGCATATTACTAATATTGATCATCGGCATGGTCGGGCTTTTGCAGACCGCTTCTGCCGAGCCATTTACCGACGACGATATCAATACATCGTTTTATCCCTACAATGACTGGACGCCCACCGCGGACGGCTATACGCCCGGAATGGTGGTCGACCAGTCCAATGTGGATCAGTTCCAGGCCATACTGGATGAAGCGCTGTTCAGGTTCGTCAAGGACGGCTGGGTGACCATCCGCACCGCACCGACTACGGACTTTCCGCTCAGCGACGACTACGTGGCCGCAACACGGAAGTACGCAGGCGATGTCTCTGTCGCCGAGAACGGCACACTGAATAATTTTGTCGCCGGTCGGGCATTCCCCCAGGAACCGCGGTCCGACGATCCACAGGCGGGACAGAAACTGGTATGGAACTATCAGTACGGCTTCAACTCCGGTGACAGTGAAACCATCTACCCCTTCTGGTGGACATTCCGGAACGTCAAAACCGGCAAGGTGGAACGCCAGCTGAAATTCGAATGGCACTTCCTCAATTTCAATCACCGGGTGACATTTGATCCCAGGCCGGAGTACGAAAACAACCCCGGCGGAATCTACCGGGGCATCTACGGCATCGTCAAGGAACCTTTTGACCTGGCCAACACCCAGATCCTGATTCATCGCTACCAGGATGACACCAAGCGTGACAATGCCTGGCTGTATGTCGGCTTCCAGCGCCGGGTGCGCCGGCTGGCTGCGGGACAGATCACCGACTCGTTCCTGGGCAGTGACCTGATGATCGAGGATTTCGAGGGCTATAACGGCCGCGTGACGGACTATACCTGGGAATATGCAGGTACCCGGAACCTGCTGATTCCGTTTTATTATCACAACGACATGGAACTCGCGAACGTGCCGGAAAACGATCCTGACGGATACCGGTTCATTGACGTTGAAGGCCAGGGTAACTGTTTCCCCAAAGTTACCTATCAACTGAGGAAAACCTTTACGCTGGTCGGCAAACCGAAAGACCCGAACCATCCGATCGGAAAGCGCGTCATCAATCTCGATTCCCAGACCATGACGATGGCCTCGCTGGTTACCTATGACCGGAAGGGTGACATGTGGAAATGGTTCCCGATCGGCAAAGCGCATTCCGACTACCACCTGCCTGTCAACAAAGGCAAGGGTGTGGCACTGGATGACTACGCAGTTGTCATCGATGTCCAGGCCAATCACTGCACGACACTGCAGTTCAAAAGCCAGGTCACCGACGACGTCAATCAGCCAAAGCTGTTTTCCGTACAGAATCTGCGCAAGGCAGGTCGCTGATCGGGCAGTCGAAAGCAGATCCAGGCCGGATCGGAAATCGTCGCCGGCAAACGGTACCGGCGAGGGTGGAATGGAAAACGGCATGGTGATGTCTTAGGATGTGAGGGCGCCTGGCGAACCAGGCGCCCTTTTTTCTGCCCTGGTTCTTTTGCCGAATCGGCATTTGAATCAGCGCCGGAGCAATTTGACACGGGCAATTTGACACGGGCCATTCGACACGGGGGAACTTTGAAAAGATGCCGCAGACGCGCCGCTCTTTTCTCGGTCAGGCCGGCGCAGGCCTGCTGACCTTTTCTCTCGGCGGTTGTGACGTCGAGATGACGCCGGGTGAGGCCCGTGAACGCAAAATCCCCTATGCTGTTCTGACTGCCGGGGAAGCCGGTATCCTGGATACTCTCGGCGAAACGCTGCTGCCCGGCGCGACAACTGCCGGGCTGGCTCATTTCATCGACAGCCAACTGGCCGCAACACCGGGCGATCAGCTTTTGATGATCAAATACCTCGGCGTCGATCCGCCTTTCGCGTCATTTTATCAGGCCGGGCTGGCCGCGCTCGATACAGTCAGCAAGGCTCGCTTCCAGCGGCCGTTCGCAGCACTCGAAGCCGTGCAGGCACATGAACTGGTCGGGCAAATCAGCCGGGACAATCCCGATGGCTGGCAGGGACCACCCGCGCCGTTCTTTTATTTCGTACTGCGAAACGATGCCGTCGATGTCGTCTATGGCACGAAAGCCGGCATCGAAGCGCTGGGGATTCCCTATATGGCACACATAGAGCCGCCGGGGCCCTGGACATGACCGGCGTTCCGGAAATGACGGGTGCTGCAGGATGAATCAGCACACATCGGATATCGCGGCCGGGCCGGCTGACGTGATCATTGTCGGGTCGGGCGCTGCCGGCAGTACGCTGGCGGCAAAGCTTGCCGAAGGCGGAAAGAACACCGTCATCCTGGAAGCAGGACCGGAAAGAAGCAACAAGGACCTGATCAGCTCGCAAATCTGGGCCCGGCGCCTGAAGTGGAGCGGCGCTCCGGTCATCGAAGCCGGCAGCGACAAGATCGGCCATGTGTTCAATACCGGTTATGGCACCGGCGGCAGCGCACTGCACCATTTTGGCGTGTGGCCGCGCCTGCACCGCGAAGATTTCAAATGCCGGTCATCCTATCGGCGCGGCCTGGACTGGCCGATCAGCTATGACGATCTCAGGCCCTGGTATGACGAAGTTCAACAGGAAGTCGGTATTTCGGGTGATGCCGAACAGGAAACCTGGCGGCCCGATGGCGCGCCGTATCCAATGGGCCCTGTACCTGTCAATGCGCATGGCGAGGCGATCGATCGCGGCTTCCGGGCGCTGGGTATCCGGACTGCGCCGCTGCCGCTGGCCATCACAACCCGGCCTTACAATGGCCGGCCTCCCTGTATCTGGGATGGCTGGTGCGATGCCGGCTGTCCGATCGGCGCACTGGCAAACCCGCTCACGGTCTACCTGCCAAAAGCCAGGGCAGCAGGCACCGTTCTCCAGACGAATGCAACGGTAACCCGTGTCCTGACTTCGCGGGACGGTACGCGCGCTACCGGCGTCGAGTTCGTCGGCGAGGATGGCCAGCGCCGGCAACTGACGGCCAAAGTCGTGATCCTGGCGGCCTTCTCGATACAGAATCCGCGACTGCTGCTTGCTTCCGCCGGCCCGGAACATCCCAACGGGCTGGCAAACTCCAGCGACTGTGTCGGCCGTTACATCATGACCCATCCCGCCGGCTCGGTTTTCGGTCTGTTCGATGAAGAAACCCACAGCTATCTGGGCGCGGTCGGCGGCCAGCTGGTCAGCCAGGACGGCTACGAAAAACGCACGCATCGCGACAGGGGCGCTTTCGGCAGCTATCAGTGGATGATCGCCCAGGCCGTCAAGCCCAACGATCTGCTCGGGTTCGCGCTGTCACGACCGGATCTGTTTGGCAGCCGGCTGCAGGAGTTCATGCAGCGGGCCAAACGCGGTTTCGCGACCATGACCGCTGTGGCCGAAGATCTCCCGGTGGCCGACAACCGGCTGGTGCTGGCCGGGGAAACGGACCGGCACGGCGTTCCGCTGGCCCAGGTCACCCATACCACGCATCCCGAGTCCAAGGCGCTGTGGCAGGCAGTCATGGATGAAGGGCAGGCAATTTTCGAAGCCGCCGGTGCACAGGAAGTCTGGACCGGGCCCCAGGCCCCGATGCACATCATGGGCGGAACGATCATGGGTGAGGATCCGGGAGCTTCGGTCACCAACAGCTATGGACAGACCCATGATGTTCCCAACCTGGT
>JAJRXW010000050.1 GCA_024276095.1 Gammaproteobacteria bacterium | reverse complement strand
CCCTGCTCATGGTCATCGACGACCACCGCGAGATGATAGGCGATCAGGCCGTTTCTGCGCCGGATCAGGATATCTCCGACCTCCGATTCGATGCGCTGGCGGATCCTGCCCTGCAGCCCGTCCTCAAAGGCGACAGGCTCGTCTGCGGTCAGCAGCCGGACCGGGCCATTCCTGTCGTCCCAATCCGCCGCCTCGAGATCGAGACGGGTTCTGCAGGTACCCGGGTAGATGGCGCCTGCCGGCCCGAACCGGGCCGTGGCACGAATCTGCTTGCGCGAGCAGACACAGGGATAGGCCTGTCCACTGCTCAGGAGCCGGTCAACGATGATTCGATGCTGCGCGATTTGCCGGCTTTGCAGCCGGGCTTCACCGGACCAGGCAAAGCCGTGTATTGCCAGCGTGGCGATAATGGCCTCTGTGGCGCCCGCAGTTTCACGGGGCGGGTCGATGTCCTCGATTCGAAGCCACCACTCGCCTTCGTTAACCAAAGCCTGTAAATAGCTGCTGGTTGCGGCTACCAGCGAGCCGAAATGCAAAGGACCGCTGGGGGAGGGGGCAAACCGGCCCCTGTAGGCCGCCACCGGTGTCAGAAAGAATTACCGGTAGCGGTCGTCACTATCGCGAAACTGCCTTTCCGCCAGTTCCCGTCGTTCCTGGGCCTCCACGCTCAGGGTGGCCACGGGGCGTGCCTCAAGCCGCTGCAGGCCAATTTCTTCCCCGGTTTCCTCGCAATAGCCGTATTCGCCTTCCTGGATGCGTGCCAGTGCCTGGTTTATTTTCTTGAGGAGTTTTCGCTCACGATCACGGGTGCGAAGCTCCAGGCCGAATTCGGATTCCTGGGTGGCGCGATCACTGGGATCGGGGAAATTGCTGGCCTCGTCCTGCATATGGTGGACCGTTCGGTCTACTTCCCGCATTAGCTCGATTTGCCAGGCCTTGAGGATCTTCCTGAAGTGCTCAAGTTGCTCCTCATTCATGTAGTCCTCGTTGGACCGGGCCTGATAGGGCTTGATTCCGTGGATAAGCTCGCGATTGACACGGGTTGAACGTGTGCTTCCTTTCGCTCTTTTTAACAACTTTTTGGGTTTCCTTCCGGCCGATGGTTTAGCGGTTACTTTTTTCCTGGCAACAGCTTTCTTCTTGCTGCTGGCCTTTTTCTTGCTGGTGGTTCCGGCTGCGCCTGCCTTTTTGGCGGTTTTTTTCCGGGCGACAGTTTTCTTCCTGCTGGTTTTCTTAGCCGCTTTTTTCTTGCCGGCAGCTTTGCGGGCTACCGTCTTTTTGGCCGTTTTCTTTTTGCTGGCTGCCTTTTTCTTCTTCTTCTTCTTGCCGGCAGCACCTGCTTTCTTGGCGGTTTTTTTCCGGGCGACAGCTTTCTTCTTGCCGGCGGTTTTGCGCGCTACCTTCTTTTTCGCTGCCTTTTTCCTTGCCACCTTCTTTTTGGCCTTTTTGGCGACCTTTTTCCGGCTTACAGCAACACGCTTTTTCGAGGCCTTGCTCGAGGTTTTTTTGCGTGTCTTTGACGCAGCTGCTTTTCGACTGGAACGCTTCTTCGCAGGCATATTCAAAGCCTCCGCTGAAAATAATGAAACGCGCAATTATACATATGGGGAGCAGCAGGGGAAGGGGTATTTTTCCGCTGTCTCCGGATTGGGGCTTGCCGGCCTACCGGTTGTGGCCGCCGGGCAGATCCACTTTTGCGGCCGGCTGCCAGCCCGCTGCCCGGTGATCGACGATCACCGTGGTGTAAATCCCGCCCCGGACGTTGAATCGGGCCGTGATACGCAGAAAACGGGGTGCCAGGGCCGTGACCAGTGCGTCCAGAATACTGTTGCTGACCGCTTCGTGGAAAGCGCCCGTATCCCTGAAGGAGGCCATGTATAACTTGAGTGATTTCAACTCGATACAAAGTTTGTCCGGCACGTACTCGAGGACGATGGTGGCGAAATCCGGCTGTCCGGTCTTGGGGCACAGGCAGGTGAATTCCGGGATGCGGATGTTGATGGTGTAATCCCGGCCGGGTTGAGGATTATCAAAGGTTTCCAGTGAAAAGCTGGATTTTTCGGCTGATGCAGGGGTCATTTTCTGTGTCCGGAAGCTGCTCTTGCTGGAGGTTTTGACGGGTGTTTTCGGCGGGTTTTTACTTTACACTAGCTCCCGTGCGCAGACCACGCCGGGGGTTCATACGGCGGGATGCATCATGGATCAGCAGAGTCAGTACAGGGTTGTCCGAATAACCCTGCCGGACAGGTGGAAGTGCGTTTATGACAGGTAATGGCTTATGAGACTCAGCAAGATCAAACTTGCCGGTTTCAAATCCTTTGTCGATCCAACAACCGTGCATATCCCCAGTAACCTGGTGGGCATCGTTGGCCCGAATGGTTGCGGCAAGTCCAATGTCATCGATGCGGTGCGCTGGGTGCTGGGTGAGACCTCCGCCAGGCATTTGCGCGGCGATTCGATGGCAGACGTAATTTTTAACGGCTCTGCAACGCGCAAACCGGTTGGTGCGGCCACTATCGAGCTTTATTTCGATAATTCCGACGGAACCATCGGCGGGCAATATGCCAACTACGCGGAAATCGCGATCAAAAGGACAGTGACCCGGGACGGGACGTCCCAGTATTTTCTGAATAACACCCGCTGCCGGCGCAAAGACATTACCAGCCTGTTCATGGGGACCGGCCTGGGGCCGCGCAGCTATGCCATTATCGAACAGGGGATGGTTTCCCGGCTGATCGAAGCCAAACCCGAGGAAATGCGGTCTTTTATCGAGGAGGCCGCAGGCATTTCCAAGTATAAGGAGCGCCGCCGCGAGACGGAAAACAGGATCCGGCATACACGGGATAACCTGGATCGCCTGAACGACCTCCGTGACGAGGTGGAAAGCCAGATCAAGTACCTTCAGCGTCAGGCCAAAATGGCCGAGCGCTACAGAAAATACAAGGAACAGGAGCGTCGGCTGGATGCCGAACTGCAGGCCATCCGGCTGGTTGCCCTGGGGGCCGAGCTGGACCAGGAGCGCCTGGCACTGGCGCAGCGCCAAACGGACCTCGAGGCGGCGATTTCGGCCCAGCGCGCGATTGAGGCCAATATTGTCAACGCCCGGGAGGCTCAGGTGCAGGCCACAGAGACCTGCAATGCTGCCCAGGGGACGCACTATGCCGCGCAAAGCGAGGTGGGGCGGCTGGTGCAGACGATCGAGCACACCCGGGAGTTGCGTGAGGCTCAGGAAAGGGATCTGAGCCTGGCCAGACAGCAGTTGTCCGATATTCGCCAGGAAATTGCCAGGGACAAGGCTCAGCTCGACGAGCTGGAAGCGACACTGGAGCAGCTGGCGCCTGATCTGGACCGCGCCCGCGAGTCCGAGACACGCTCCGCAGAAAATCTCAAACGCGCGGAACAGGCGATCGATGCCTGGCAGGGGAGCTGGCACGAGTTCAACCTGGAAGCGAAGGAGGTCCAGCAGAACAGCCATCTCGAACGGACCCGTATCGAACACCTCGAGGAACGACTTTCCGGGCTGGTGAAACAGCGACAGGCGCTGGAAGAAGAGCAGCAGGGAATTTCCCTGACGGAGCTGGAAGAGCAGTTGGCGGTACAGCTTGCAGAAGAACAGCAGGCGTCGAAAAAGGTAGTGGAACTGCAGCAGCGCCTCGAAGAGATCGACCGGAATATCGCCAGTCTCAGGAATCAGGACCAGACGGTCAGCCAGCAGATCGAGCAGAAGAAGGGCGATCTTGAATCCCGGCGCGGCCATCTCGATGCTCTAAAGGCCCTGCAGCAGGCGGCGCTGGGCCAGGACGAGGAAAATGTCAGCCGGTGGTTAAGCAAGGAGCACCTCGACGGGCAGTCGCGACTGGCGCAGAAACTGTCGGTTGAAGAACCCTGGGCCCTGGCAGTAGAAGCGGTGCTGGGCGATTTCCTGCAGGCGGTGTGCGTGCAGCGATGTGAAGACCACCTGAACGGGCTGCCGGACAGCGACCTAGTACTGGTAGGGCATACCGATACCGGGGCATCCAGAAGTGGCGATCGGCGCTACCTTGCTTCCAGGGTCAAGCGAGCCGGAAGCGCGGCCGCAGCGCTTGCTGCGGTGCGTGTCGCGGACTCTTTGGATGAGGCCATGTCATTGGTGGCCCGGCTTGCACCGGGTGAGTCGGTCATCACCGCGGAGGGCATCTGGCTCGGCGACGGGTGGGTGCGGGTCGGGCGTGGCCAGAGTGAATCCGGCGGTGTGATTTCCCGCGAGCAGGATATCCGGAAACTGCATGAGGCGATCCGGGATTTTGAGCACCAGATTACCGGGCTTGAAGAGACGCGGCATCGTATCCGGCAGCAGTTGGAAGAACTGGAGCAGTCGCAGGCAGAAACTCATGTGCAGGCCAACGATGCAAACGGGCAATATGCCTCGGCCACCACCTTGCTAGATGGTTTGCGCCAGGATTTCGAGCGCATCAAGGGGCGTCTGGGTGCCTTGAACCGGGACGGTGCCGGCATCAGTGGCGAGATTGCGCACACTGAAGACCAGATTCGCGATGCAAAGGCGAAACTCGAGCTGGCGGTAGCGTCGCTGGACCGGCTGGAAGAACAAAGACCTGCGCTGCAGCGCCAGAAAGAGGAACTGCTCGAAGCATTCAATCGAGCCAGAAAAGTCGCAGATCAGGATCGCATCAGTGTTTCCCAGATCAACGTTGAGTATGAACGCCGGACTGTCTCCAGAGAGTCGGCGAGTTCCACGCTT